>NZ_JBHWPL010000030.1:0-7411 GCF_043424875.1 Trueperella sp.
GGCCGGCATAGACAATATTGTCCATCCCATTCCACCCATGACCAATACGCTTACCCTGCTGCAAGAACCCATCACCAGTGGAGTAGTAGAAGAACATTCCACCATCACCATGACGAACAACAAAGTCCGCACGACCATCACCATTAACATCAGTGACCTTGGTCAACGAGGTACCAACAAACCCACACTCAACAACCCCAGCATGAGCAATACCAGCAGAATACCCCTTATAGAAACGCAACTCCCCAGCACCGTTCACAGCCCACACATCGGCAAACCGATCACCAGTAGCCTCACCAAAACGATCAGACGCACCAGCCAAACGCGCCGGGCGATCCATCACGGTGCACTGTTCGGGATCGGTCGGTTCAGTTGGATCGGTCGGCTCACCGGGATCAGTCGGCTCACTAGGATCCGTCGGCTCACCCGGATCGGTCGGCTCGCCCGGTTCCTCCTCGTCGGAGATTCCCGGTGCCGGAGCGGTTGACGTCCCTACCGTCCAGTTGAGCGTGAAGATCTCATTGGGATCGATAATCTCATTGGCCTGAGCCCACTCGATCATGAGGTCGCGAATCGACTGCAGCTCGTCATAGACGATCGGCGCGTCCGCCACGTGCGGGAATGCCTGGCCACCGCCCTGACGGTAGTCGTTGATCGCCAAGATGAACTGGTCGTCGTCGGCAACCGGGGTGCCGTCCGGGTGCGAGAGGTTCTCGATGCGCTCGCCCACCGGCTTGGAAATGTTGATGTGGTAGTGGACGCCCGAAAGCACGTCGTAGGCGTAGTCCGGGATCGCGCGGCCGCTGTAGACCTCGTTCGTCGTCGTCGCCCAATCGTCAATCTCCGCGCCCTCGTCTTGCTGCTTGTAGTAGCGAGCCGACCACTCGAGGTAGTCCTTGACCTGGTCGCCGGTCAGCAGCACGCCCTTCAGCGTGTTGTCGTAGGTGTACAGGCCAGCCATGTCAGCGATCGTCACCTCGCCCTCCGGGAAGATCGCCGTACGCGAGAACGGCGAGGCCTGCGCAAGCACGGGGATGTCCGCGTACTCGCTTTCTGCCAGTCCCTTTTCCACGGCCTGCGTTTCTACGAGGCTGATGAAGTCCACGATCGGGGTGTCCTCCCACGGCGCCGTCGCCGCAGGCATGTCCTCGGTCGCGTACGCCACCACGGTCTCCGTCCACTCAACGGTGTCCGTGTGCCACGGCTCGATCGCAGCGCGCAGCCCCGCATCCTCTTGCCCCAGATAGTCCGAGGCGTAGTGCGGCGTGCCCGTCGGACGGCAGTCTTCGGTGTTGACGACCTCCGGTCCGGCCTCGGTGAACACGAGCGGCACCTCGACCTCGCTCAAGAACCGCGCGTGGTAGCCCGGCTGCGAGATCAGCACCTGCTCGCCGGCCGCGTTGGTCAGCACGGTGTCGTAGTTGTCCGTGGCGTGCGAATGCCCGCCGATAATGACATCCACACCTTCCGTCAGGGTGGCGATCGACGTCAGAACATTTTCGTTCAAGTCCTCTGGGTTCCAGGTGTAGTCCGGCGCATCCATGCCCGTGTGAGCAAGAACGACGACGACGTCCGCGCCCTGCTCTTCGACCACCGGCACCCACTTGCGCACTGCCTCTACCTGGTCCTGGAACTCGAGATCGGTCACCTTGGCGGCGTCCCAGATGCGGATTCCCGGGGTAACGACGCCGACCACGCCGATCGTGACCTCGGTGCCGTCGACTGTCTTGTTGATCATCGTGTAGGGCGGCAGGAAGGGCTCGCCCGTGGCGCTCTCGATGACATTCGCGCCCAGAAGCGGCATGTCGAGGTTGCTCACATACTGCTGGAGATCACCTTGGAGTGAGTCCGTGGCGGTGATTCCGTAGTTGAACTCGTGGTTGCCGACCACGCCGGCGTCGTAATTCAAGTAATTCAGAGCAGACGCCATGGGGTCGACGGAATCGGCGGTGCGATTCGCGTGGTAAACCGTCTCAAGCGGGTTGCCCTGGTTGGCGTCTCCGTTGTCAAACAACGCCACCGATTCGGCGCCCTTTTCGGCACGGATTTGTTCGATCGCGGGAGCGAGAAGCTCGAGGCCGCGCGTGCGATTGCGCTGGTCCTCGCGGTCGTCGGTGAACGTTTCACCGGTGAAGTAGTCGTAGTTGAGGACGGTGCCGTGAAGGTCCGTCGTCGCAAGAATGGTCAGCGTACTGGTGTCTTCACACTGGACGGGCGCCGGTTCCGTAGTTGCCAAAGCGGCAGTGGGAGTTAGAACCAGAAAGCCCGCGGTCAGAAAAGACAGGATTGATTTTTTCAACGTTATCCTCCGTGTCTGTTGAGCGTTAGGGTGTGCGCTCGGTTACAGACTACAGATCGACAACGCGAATTTCAGCGCGAGGCAAAGCCGTTCATGCGCCGTTTAACTCTCGAGATCGAAGCCCTGCGCCTTGATGTGCGGAATCGGGCTGCGCTCGTTGAAGTCCTCGATGAACTTGCGGGCGATCTGCGTGGTGAACTGATCAACGCGGCGGTTCGCATCGCGCAGATCGTAGTAGGTGTGCATCTCGTCGTCGTAATCCTTGAGCGTCTCCGTCCACGACTCCGGCTCCTGGTAAACGTCGGTGTGTACGCGCAGCGACTTATCCATTCGCGGCTTGAGCTGGGGCTCCTGGTTCGGGTAACCGAGAATCATGCCGAGCACGGGGAACGTGTACTTCGGCAGTTCGAGCACCTCGATCGCGGCTGCGTAGTCGTTGAGTACCGAGCCAAGGTGCGAGACGCCGAGCCCGAGCGTTTCGGCGGCCACCGAGACGTTCTGGATCATCAGCACCGTGTCGGTGAACGCCTCGCGGAAGACCACCATGTTGGCCGCGCCCTGCGTGGGCTGGTCGAGCTCTTCGAGGATCCGGATCCCTCGGCGAACGTCGAGCACGCCCACCAACAGCTCCGGCGCACGAGCGATGTAAGGCTGGTTGGCGATGCGTGCAAGCTCGTCTCGCTTGGCCTGATCCTTCACTCGAATAAACACCGATTGCTGGAAACCGCGCGAGGTTGAGGTGCGGACGGCCACATCAAAGAGCGTCTGCATCGTCTCTTCAGGAATGGGCTCTCCTGTGAATTCGCGAATCGTTCGGTGGGCCAGCTGGGTGCGGATCGTTTCGTTCATAGCACCCACCATAAACGAGAACTGACCTCGGTGGTAACTTGTATCCATGACCATCCGCATTCGACCAGCTAACATACTGGACGCCGCCGCGCTCGTGTCCGTGCAGTGCGCCGCGAGCGCCGCAGCGCCGCACTCCCCCTCTGACGAGCTCGGCTGGCAAGAGCTCCTTGCCAATCCGGGCGCCACGAACACGTGGGTTGCGGCCAGTGACGAGGTGGTTGGATTCATCCACGTGGAGGCGGTTGGCCCCGGCTTCCCTCAGCTCGTGCGCGTCAACGAACTGGTTGCCGGCGAATCTGCCAAGACCCGCGCGGCGCTGCTCGACTACGCGCTCGGCGACTTTGGCGCCTACGCCGAAGTGCCCGCGCATGACTCCGCGTTTTGGTCAGATCACGGCTTTTCCGAACGAACGCGCAACGGCGACGTCGTCGTGATGGAGCGTGGCGAGTGACTGCGCAGCACAACGACGAGCTCACCCTTCGCCCAACCACCGAGGCTGACCGCACATACATCGCCCGCCTCAACTTCTTAACGGACACTTACGGCGACGAGCACGGGGAACTCGAGGCGAGTTTTGACGCCGATTTCGACTTCTACGTCAATCGCTGGGTTGCCAAGGACGGCGGCTTGATCGCCTGGCGCGGCAACGTTCCCGCCGGCGGACTGTGGTTGATCTGGGGCGACGACGACACGCACGGCTACGGGTACGCATCGGCGGATATACCCGAACTCGCGATCGCGGTGGAGGGCCGATTCAAGGGCGAGGGCATCGGCACCGTTTTGATGGAAAGCGCTGCGCAGCTCGCGCGCGACATCGGCGCCCCCGGCCTCTCGCTCGCCGTCCATTCGGTCAACGAACGAGCTGCCCGGCTCTATCGACACCTCGGATTTACGTATTCCGGCATTGACCGCGGCGCCTACCGCGTGCTCGTGCTCTCCTTCGATTCCTAAGCGCTCTGCAAGCGTTCGCACAGTTCATCTGAGAGGTGGTTGACGCGCGCCGGAAGCTCCCTACCTCGTACTATCGTCGAACAGAGAATTGTGAGCGCACAGAATTGCGAGCACACAGAAAGGGAGTGCCGATGGCTGACGAGGACACCAAGGAAGGTTCGGTCACCACGATCGCGAAGTCGTTCCTTCGCGGCGTTACTCGAATTAAAGGAGCTCACGTGAGCCGGGAGTCGTTCTTGCGAAGCGAGCTCCGAGGGCGTGATTACAGCACGGAGGTTGAGGCCGCACTTGCGAGTTCCCCGGAGGAGGCGGGCGTGCCGGCGTCTGTCTTGGACGAGATCGCAAACGACGTCATCGACTCCGAAACCAAGCGCGCCTCGGCCATCTCCTTCGGCACCGGTATCCCTGGCGGCTTCGCGATTCTCGCGTCCGTGCCAGCCGATATCACCCAGTTTTACGTGCACGCCTATCGCATTATGCAGAAACTGTCCTATCTATACGGCTGGCCCTCGACTGAGAAGTACGACGACGAGGACGTCATCCAGCAGATCGCGCAGTTCCTCGGGGTCATGCTCGACGTCAAGGGCGCACAATCTTCCCTGAACGGCTTCGTCCAGACGCTGGCGATGCCGGCGTCGGAGCGAAGCTCGCAGACGGGAATCCGCGCCCGCGTCTCACAGGCGCGAACCGCCCGCGAGGTATTCAAGAAAGTTGGCTCGCAGGTAGCTAGGCGGAATGTGGCTCGTCAGGTGACGAAGGTCGTTCCGATTATCGGCGGCGTCGTCTCGGGTGGTCTGACGTTCGTCACGCTCAAGTCACAGGCGAAGCGCCTGAAAGAGGCACTACAGGAGATGCCGGCGCCCAAGCTCGCCGCCTAGCGAACTACTCCCACGACGCGTCGTCGGGATCGACACCATGCGCTCTCGCGTTGGCGCCAATTACGGCGATGAGCCAGTCGGTCAGGCCCTCGCCGCGGTCCTCGTAGTACTGACGGAATCGCGCGTCAGCCGCGTATCCGGCGGCGATGAGAACGTGCTTCGAATGCGAGACCGGGAAATAGATTGACAGCACCTCGCGGTGGAGTTCCGCGAGCTCGTTTGCCTCGGCGCTTCCCGGCTCGACGCCGGCATCCATCGCTTCAACGAGCTTGGCTTCCATGGCAGCCGTACGTTCGCTGACGCTCTCCCAATCGTTGGCCGTCATGCCCGCGGTGTTCTTGGCAGAGATCGCCCAGTCTTCCGTCTGCCCGTACCGCTGTTCAGCTTCGGCCTGGTAGGCGGGGAAATCCGCGTCCCCCAAGATCTTCGCGACGTCCTCAACGGACGGTTTCTTATCTGCCACGTGTTCCTCCAAAAGTGTGTCGATCGCTTCGACCATGTGGCGAAGCTCCTTCTGTTTTGCCATGAGCAAGCCACGTTGACGGCGCAGATGGGATGACGCGTCGTCGTTCGAATCGAGCAGCCGCGCGATGTCGTCAAGCGCCATGCCAGTCGCCCGGTACACGAGCGCTCGCTGGAGCCGGGCGACGTCGTCGTTCGAATAGAGCCGATAATTCGACCAGCTGCGCTCCTCGGGCGATACAAGCCCGCGGGATTCCCAATGGTGGAGAGTGCGGACTGAAATACCAAGGAGGTCGGCCACCTCGCCCACTGTGCGTCGTTCGTTCTTGCTCATAGGAATACTCTGATTCCTGACGTGGCGTCAGAGTCAACCACGAGCAAGGCGCGCGCCATTACGGAACCTTGTAGGTCCACTCATCGGCGGTGAACTTCGATTCGACCAGCTCTTCGGCCCTGCGCATCTCGTCGGCGGTGAAGTCGGATTCGCGGGTGTTGTAGCGGTCGTTGAACGTGTCGAGGAACGAGGCGATGATGTCTTCGCGAGCCATGCCTGTTTGCGATCGCATGGGATCCACGCGCTTCTTCGCCGATTTCGTGCCCTTGTCCGAGAGCTTCTCGCGCCCGATGCGCAGGACGTCGAGCATCTTGTCCGCATCGATGTCGTAGCTCATCGTCACGTGGTGGACCATCGAGCCATCCGCGAATCGCTTTTGTGCAGCGCCGCCGATCTTGCCCTTGTCCGATGCGATGTCGTTGAGCGGCACGTAGGTGGCGTTGACGCCGACCTTCTTGAGCGCGGCGATCACCCACTCATCCAGATACGCGTAGGACTGCTCGAAGCTCAAACCCTCAACGAGGGCGGTGGGCACGATGAGTGAGTACGTGATGCAGTTTCCGGCCTCCATGAACATGGCTCCACCGCCGGTGACGCGCCGGACCACGCGCATGCCGTGACGCTCGAGCGCCTCCTGATCGATTTCGTTCTTGTAGGACTGGAACGAGCCGATGACGACGAGCGGATCATCCCACTCCCAGATGATGAGCGCGGCCTCTCGCTCCCCCTTGGCAACCGACTCCGGCAGGACCTGGTCGAGTGCCACGTGCATCGCAGGATTCATGGGCTCGTGGTGGATGACGTCGAACGTCAGGTCATGCCATGCGACCGCCTTGCCCAGCGCACGGCGCACCGCAATTCCCACGACCTCCGGGGTAAAGCCGATTAGTTCGGCGTCGCCCGCCGCAATCTCGATTGCTTTGGCCATGTCGGCCACCGACGCGTCCGCGGGCATACCGGTGAGCGCCGCGTTGAGGTCGTCAATTACCGTATCCGGCTCAAGGAAGAAATCACCCGAGATCGAAACGTTGGCTAGCTTGTCATCTTCTACATCGACGTCGACGGCCACGAGCTTGCCGCCTGAAACTTTGTATTCTCCACGCATGGCCCAAGTCTACTGCGTAGGAGAACTCGAGCGAATTTGAGCGGCCTGCTAGTTGGGCGGACGGATCGACCGTACGAGCATGTGCGGGGAAAGATTCGCGAGCACATGCAGATATTCTGGCGAAGCGATCTGGTGCCCCGTGTCAGGCGTGACTCTACTATGGGGCAACACGTGGCGGCGAGGCCCTACAGACCGCGCTCGGACATGAGCACCTCGATCTCGGACTCGTTGATGCCCACCATCGCCTCGCCGAGATCCTCCGAGTGCTCAGCGATGACCGCCGGATCGTCGTAGTCCTTCACCGCAGCGACGATCGCACGGGCGCGGCGTGCCGGATCGACGACGCCGTTCGCGCGCTTGAGGCCGTCGCTTCGGCGATCAAGGCCTAGTTGCCGAGAACAACACCCGCCCATGCGCTGTGTAACGATTCCTGGTCGGAGGGCTGGAACAGGCCGGCGAGCACGTCGCGGTAGAGGCGGCTGAGCTCGTTGCTGTTCGAGTAGGACGAGCCACCGGATGAGCGGATCGCTTCC
>NZ_JBHWPL010000031.1:0-26806 GCF_043424875.1 Trueperella sp.
CGTCGGCCTGGTCCTGCGGAACCGAGACGTCCTCCCAGTAGGCCTCTGCCCACGGATCGGTGACCGGCTTCGAGCGTGCCCACGCGTAGTACGCGGCGGCGGCGCCAGCACCAGCAACAACGAGGAAGCCGAGGAGCTTACGGCCGCGGCCCTTCTTCTTTTCAGGCTTCTCCAGTTCCTTGCGCGACGCCTTGACGACGTCCTTTGCGCGGGTCTGTAGATCTCCCGAACCGGAGCGCGCCTCGTCGAGTGCGGCGTTCGCTGCACGGCGTGCGCGCGGGATGTAGTCATCGCGAAGGTTCTCAACGGCAACCTCGGCGTTCTTCGTGGCGTCCTCGAGATACGGGCGAGCCTTCTCGTAGGCGTCATGTGCCGCGACGGTGGCCTTGCCGTACGCATCCTGCATGACAGGGCGAGCCTTGCCGTACGCATCGTGCATGACAGGGCGAGCCTTCTCGTAGGCATCGTGTGCGACGACGTTCGCTTTGCCGTATGCGTCCTGAGCAAGAGCAGACGTCTTCTCCGCAGCCTTGTCCACCTTCGGCTTCGTGGCCGCAAAGGCGGCACCCAAAGCACCTAGCACGACGTTACGAACCGTCGTCGCCGTATCGGACGCTTTGTCGGCGGCCTTGTCGACAACAGGCTCTACCTTGTCAACGACCTTGTCTTTCTTGCTCTTCTTTTTGAATAGAAAAGACATTTATTACCTCCACATGTGAGACGGATCAGTACCGCCAGTTACATCTCCTAATCTTTCCACGTGAACGTTTGTTTTGCAGGGCACTAACCACTATTAGCCCTGATTTACCGCCCAAATTTCTTCGAGAGAGTAAATTTCGCCGTTAGCGGGGATTAGGCGGACAATCCGTGGAGTAACTGCGTGAGTCGGGGTGCGGTGTGCCAAGATTGGGCATATGGAAGCAACACTACATACAAATTTTGGTGACATTAAGGTCGAGCTGTACCCGGAGCACGCTCCCGAGACAGTCGCGAACTTCACCGGTCTTGCGACCGGCGAGAAGGCATGGACGAACCCGCAGACGGGCGTCGAGTCAAACGATCCGCTTTACAAGGACGTCATTTTCCACCGGGTCATCCCTGGCTTCATGATTCAGGGCGGCGATCCGCTGGGCACCGGCACCGGCGGCCCGGGATACCGGTTCGACGACGAGATCGCGGCCGAGCTCAACTTCACCGAGCCCTACATGCTCGCCATGGCTAACGCCGGCAAGCAGGGTGGCCGCGGCACGAACGGTTCGCAGTTCTTCATCACGGTTGCCCCGACCACCTGGCTTCAGGGCAAGCACACGATCTTCGGCAAGGTCACGGACGTGCCCTCGCAGGAGGTTGTAGACAAGATTGCACAGACCGAAACTAACCCGATGGACCGCCCTCTCGAGGACGTCGTTATTTCCTCGGTCACCGTGACCGAATAAGTCGGCACCTTTCAATGAGCGACGCCGAACGGATGGATCAGTACCCTGCCCAGGAAGGGCAAAGTGTCCCTGAATCCGCTCCCGTTCGGCGTCGCTTGTCTAACTGGCCGCCGATCTCGACGGCCATCATTGCTATCTGCATCCTCATGGCTGTGGCGGGGCGCATCCAGCCTCAGGTGACGGTGGAGCTCATGTTCTACCCGCCGCTGGCCTCGGAACAGCCGTACCGGTTCTTTACCTCGGCTGTTTTGCACAGCGGCTTCTGGCACCTCGCGTTCAACATGTATGCGCTGTGGATTCTGGGCCGGGTGCTTGAGCCCGCCTTTGGCGCGGTGCGTTTCATCCTGCTGTACGTCCTCGCCGCGTTCGGCGGCAACGTTGCGATCATGCTGCTCTCAAACCTCACGGGCGAGTGGAATATCGGCGCGGTCGGCGCATCGGGCGCCATCTTCGGACTCTTTGGGGCGCTCGCGATTCTTTACAAGCGCGTGAAGGCGAACATGTCTGGAATCCTCGCGATTCTTGGCATCAACCTGGTGCTCGGATTTGTGGTGCAGGGGATCTCGTGGGAGTCGCACCTGGGCGGCCTCGTCGTCGGCATTCTTCTCACGTGGCTCTGGATTGGCATCGGCAGCCGATTCCAAGGGAAGCGCGAACACGCTCGCCTCACCGCGGATATTGGCGTGGCCTTGCTTTTGTTCGCCGCGATGGTCGGCCTTCTGCTCATTTAGGATGGTCGGCTAGGGGAGGCCTGACGAGGGAATCCTCAAGCTGGAATCCTCAAGACTGCGATTTTCACCCCGCTGGTAGGCGGGCTTTTCTTATGCGTGATCACGTGCCTGAGAAATGCGCTGACTGCCTGAAAAATCCTATGCCCGACCGTGTGCCTGAGAACCCCCGACTGCTTACTTGAGGACCGCCCCGGATTCAGGTCTGACCTCCGGCTATCCCCAGCTGTGAGTAATCCTGTGGATAATTACATCAATGTAATTCACAGCGCGAGCCATGGATAAACTACTCGGCTGCGCGGGGTGCGAATCCTCCACATCTGTGGGTAGTTCTGTGGATAATTACATCGTTGTTATTTAGGTCCAGGCATGAAAAAGCCCTCCTCGCGGGAGGGCCTTCTCAAAGCTTTTCGTCTACTTCCATCCCATTGTCATGAGGAATCCGACGAGCATGAGGCCGATGCCAACAAAGAGGTTGATGTTGCCGTTGTCGAGACCCGGAATAGGGTAGCGGCCACCGGTAATGTACGCGATCACGATGATGATGAGTCCGAGGACGGCCAAGCCAACCATGACGGGAACCCACCACTTCGGCGAGCCCTTGGGCGGATCAACCTTCTTGCGGCGTTCGTCTGCCTGCTGACGTGCAATACGGCGCTGTTCGACCTTCTTGCGCTTCTTGGACTCTGCCATCGCGTTCCTTTGTTCGTGGGTACGTCCAAATCTTATATGGACACGCCTAGAAACGGGAAACCCGCCGGCCATGTGGCGCCGTTATCTTCGAGGTTTCCACATCATTGATCAAACTGCGGGCTCGGCAGCGGTATCGGTTATGCTTGTGCGCAAGTGGAGAGGACGATGCCATGACACCTGCGGAACACACCGCAACAACCGCGAGGACGAAGCCCTCGCTGTTTAACCGTATTATCGGAGTCCTTGGCGAGCTCCTCATCACCGCCGGAATCGTCATTGCCCTGTTCATCGTGTGGCAGATCTGGTGGACGGACATCGAAGCAAACCGAGCCCAAGCAAACGAGATCGAGCAGCTTCAGCAAGAGTACGGCGTCGTGACTGTGGAGGACTCCGGCATCGCGCCGCGCCAAGAAGGCCCGCCCCCGGAGTGGTCCGGGGAGCCCGCATATGGCGACACCCTTGGAATCATGCGCATTCCCGCGTTCGGCTACGACTACGGCTACACGATCCGCAACGGCACGAACATGACCGAAATCCTCAATACCGGCGCGTTTGGCCGCTACGAGGACACGGCGCTTCCTGGCGAGGTGGGTAATTTCGCGACGGCGGCCCACCGGCAAACGTACGGCGCTCCAATGATCGACGTGCCGGACTTGGAGGAGGGCGACGCGATCGTCGTCGAGACGTCGGATGTGTATCTGGTGTATTCGATCGTCTCGGACCAGATTGTTTTGCCGACGGAGGTGTGGACGATCGCGCCCGATCCGTTCCAGGCCTACGAACAGTCGCAGGGGCGTGGTGAGCTGACCGAGCCCACGCGGCGCCTGCTGACGATCACCACGTGTCACCCGCCGTTTGTGTCGAATGAGCGGTGGGTCGTGCACGCGGAATTTGATTACTGGACCAAGCGCGAGGACGGCCTGCCCGAGGCCCTCGTGGATCCGGAAACTGCCGACGCTCTGGAAGGTGGTAACTAATGTACGGAGCCATCTGGCGGGCCCTGCCCGGGCCGACGTGGCTGAAGGCAATCGAGGCCCTCGCACTTATTCTTCTAGCGGTCTACCTGCTCTTTGAGTTCGCTTTCCCTTGGATTATGGAGAACACGAACATCGTCGATAACACGATCGGCTAAGCCGCCGACGCGCGAGTAGTGACGCGCTAGCGCCGTGCGGTACGAGATCTGTGCCGTACTAGTCCCCGCCGCGCCGCGCCGAATTCGGGTGCGCGTTCTCGTTCGGGCGGCCATCGGCCTGACCGTTCGTCTCCTCGGTCGGTTCCTCAGTGGGTTCTGGATCCGGCTCGGGTTCTTCGGTTGGCTCTGGCTCGGGGGTCGGCTCCGGCGGGGGCTCAGGAGCGGGTTCGCGCGCGACGACGATCTCGACTCGCTGATCGTAGGGAACTTTTCCTGCCACCGGGCTCTGCGCAATGACGGTTCCGGGCGCGGAGTCAGCAGTCTCAGATTCGATGACCGAAATGATGGGGATCTGCAGCTCCTCGCGCAAAATCCGCTCGGCCTCGGCCTGGGTCAGCCCGCGCACATCCTCAAGGACGACCTCGCCCGATGCCACCACGAGGTTCACCGAGGAACCGCGCTCGACTTCGGAGCCGGCAATCGGGGACGTTTCGGTGACGATGTCAGCCGCTCTGCCCGGCACGTCAGCGGTATCGACGCGCCCCACCTCAAGCCCGAGAGCTTCGAGCGCCTCCTTGGCCTGATCTTGGGTGTAGCTACCGTTGGCCACGTCCGGCACCTCCACGGTGCCAACGCCCGATGAGAAGTGAACGGTCACGGACTCGCCCTCGTTTACGGTGGCGCCAATCTGCGGGTTGGACGAGACGTAGATGCCTTCGGGAATCGTGTCGTCCTCCACCGGATTGCCGATGTTGAGCACGAGGTTGTATTGGTCGAGCGTTGCCCGAACCTCCGCCTCATTCATGCCCTCGAGGTCGGGGACAGTGGTCTGGACGACCGTCGTCTCGTCGTCGCCAGGGTCCTGATTCGCGTTCATGAACGCCCAGCCGATGCCGAGCGCGGCGAGCAGGAGCAAAATGATGCCGGTAATGATGAACGCGCGGTTGCGGCCGCGATCGGCCTGAATGGGTTCGGCGTTCGTCTGGGTGGTCGTCGTCGCCACGGGGGCCGGGCTCTGCGCGGTCGGCGCGGGAGCGATCTGGGTCGGGGCGGCGACCACCTGGGTCTGCCATGTGCCAACGGCCGGCGCGGACACGCCCTCGCCGCGCGAGGCAGCAAGGAGATCGGCGCGCATGTCGGCGGCGCTTTGGTAGCGATCCTCCCGGCGCTTGGCCAGGGACTTCATCACCACGCGGTCGAGCTGATCGGGAACGTCCGGCGCGATCGACGTCGGCTTCGGCGGCGTCTGCGAAACGTGCTGGTAGGCCACGGCCACGGCAGAATCGCCGCGGAACGGAGGCTGGCCGGTCAACAGCTCAAAGAGCAGGCAGCCGGTCGAATACAGATCCGAGCGCGCATCCACCACTTCGCCGCGGGCCTGCTCGGGCGAGAGATACTGCGCCGTGCCCACCACGGAATTCGTCTGCGTCATCGTGGCCGAGGAGTCGGCGATCGCGCGGGCAATGCCAAAGTCCATGACCTTGACCTTGCCATCGGGAGTGAGCATGATGTTGCCCGGCTTGATATCGCGGTGAACGATGCCTTCGCGGTGCGAATACTCGAGGGCGGACAGCACGCCGACGACGATCTGCACGGCCTCGTCAATCGGCAGCGCATCGCCGTTGGACAGCAGCTGAGAGACCGTACGCCCCTTGACGTACTCCATGACGATGTAGGGCAGCGACATGTCGCGCCCCGAGCTCGTCTTCACCGATTCCTCGCCCGTGTCATACACGGCAACGATCGAGGGATGGTTCAGGGCCGCGGCGGACTGTGCCTCGCGGCGGAAGCGAGCGATGAACGTGGGGTCGGTGGCGTGGTCGGTGCGAAGAACCTTGATGGCCACAGCCCGGGACAGGCGGGTGTCGTAGCCCAGATGCACCTGCGCCATTCCTCCGCGACCAATGAGATCACCGACCTCGTAACGGTCGCCTAGGATGCGTGGTATTTCAGCCATGCCGCCATATCCTTCCTCGGTGTGCATTCCACACCTTCCAACATACTGCCTGAATCATTGGGATTAATCCCAACTAGCAAAGTCACAATACGATTACATTTCCCGAGTTGAGTGGACGGATACCTCACTGGGTGACCACCGCCTCGATGACTGAGCGGGCGATGGGGCCAGCGACCTGACCGCCGTCGCCACCGTTTTCCACAAAGACGCCGACGGCGACCCGCGGGTTCTCGCCCGCATCGAAGCCCGCGAACCAGGCGTGGGGTGACACGCCGTCGGCAACCTGGGCCGAGCCGGTCTTGCCGGCCACCTGCACGTAGCTGGAGGCGGCGTAGGCACCGGTTCCGTGATTGACGACGTCGATCATCATCGTTTCGAGCTCGGCCGCCGTTTGCTCGGTGATTGGCTCGCTGAAGGTCGACGGCGAGGTGGTGGAGATGACGCCGAGGTCGGCGGTCAGGGTTTGATCCACGAGGTAGGGCGTCATGATGACGCCGTCGTTGGCTACCGCGGACGCGACCATCGCCATCTCGAGCGGCGAGGCGACGACGTCGCGCTGGCCGAACGATGCCATGGCGAGCTCGGCCTGATCCTGGGGCTCGGGGAAGCTGGACGGGCGCACGGTCAGCGGGATGGACAGCTCCTGATGGAACCCGAACGCCTCGGCCATGGCTACCATCTCCTCGGCTCCCACGTCGATGCCGCCGATCGCGAATGCCGTGTTGCACGATTCGACGAAGGCGGTTCGAAGCGGCACGTTCCCGGAGCCATCGCCGCATTCGCGCTGGAGCGGGTTGTAGATTTCGTGCGTTGTGCCAGAGGGCGAGAAGGTGTGGGGCGCCTCGACGAGGGAGTCGGCCGTGAGGTCGCCGTTTTCGATCATCGCCGCAGCGGTGATGATCTTGAAAACGGAGCCGGGGGCGTACAGGTCATCGCCGATTGCGCGGTTGAGCAGCGGCTTTGCGTCGTCAGTGTTGTACGTCTGGTAGGCCTCGTTCGCCGTCTGGGAGTCGTGGGAGGCGATGAGGTTCGGATCGTACGAGGGCTTTGAGACCATGGCGAGGATGCGCCCGGTGGAGGGTTCGATAGCGACGACGGCGCCGCGGCGATCACCCAGAGCGTCCCACGCGGCCTGCTGCACGGCGGGGTCGATGGTGAGCTGAACTGCGCCGCCTTCGGGATCCTCGCCGGTGAACAGTTCCTCGATGCGCTGCGGGGCGAGCGAGGTATCGCTGCCGCCAAGGATGGAGTTTTCGGCGCGCTCGATGCCGGTCATGGAGTTGTGCGTGACCGAGAAGTAGCCGGTGGCATGCGCGTAGAGGGCGGGCTCGAGGTAGGTTCGCTGGTAGTTATAGGGCGAAGCCACAGCCACCGAGTCCGTGATCGGCGTGCCGGCCACGATGATGGGCCCGCGATCCACGCCGTACTCCTTATATAAGGTACGGGCGTTGCGGGCGTCCGTGTTCAACGAGTCTGCGCGGAAGAACTGGATCGAGGTCGCAGCGGCCATGAGCGTCACGAACATGACGATGGCAACGGCAACGAGCTTGCGAAGGGGCGGATTCACCGGACCACCTCCGTCGGATAGCGATCCTGCTCGGTCGTCTCGGCGGTGTCGTCGCCCGCGTCGTTGACGTCGTCACCGCGCGAGTCCTCGTCAAGGTCGGCCGGGGAATCGTCGTCGTCGATATCGGCCGTGGGAAGCGGCGCCGAGGCGGGACTGTAGGGCCGGCGGGCGGCGTCGGACATGCGCAACAGCAGCCCGACGATAATCCAGTTCGTCAGCAGCGCCGAGCCGCCGAGCGCGATGAACGGCATCGCGAGGCCGGTCATGGGGATCACGCCCGTGACGCCGCCGGCCACGATGAAGCACTGGAGGCCGATCGTGAAGCCGAGGCCCGAGGCGAGGAGTTTGCCGAAGCCGTCGCGCAGGTCGATCGCGGTTTTGAGGGCGCGCGTGGTGAAGACGAGGTAGACGGCGAGCATCGCGATCAAGCCGATCAGTCCGATCTCCTCGCCGAAGGAGGCGATGATCATGTCTGAGTTCGCCTGCGAGGCGTTGGCCGGGTACCCGTTGCCGAGGCCGGTGCCGAGCAGGCCGCCCGAGGCCATGCCGAACCAGCCTTGGACGATCTGGTACGAGCCGTGCTGGGCGTTGTAGAGCTCGGTGCTGAGGGGGTCGAGCCAGATGGCGAACCGGGCCTGAATGTGGGGCATGACCTGCACGATGAAGAAGACGCCGACGGCCGTGAGCAGGCCGCCGATGATGAGCCACGAGACGCGTTCGGTGGCCACGTAGAGGATCGCCACGAAGAGGCCGAAGAAGAGGATGGCGGTGCCGAAGTCGCGTTCGAGCGCGAGCACGGCCATCGACGCCGCCCAGCCCACAAGGATCGGGCCGAAGTGGCGGCCGCGCGGGAGCTGAATGCCGAGCACTTTCTTGCCGGCGAGCGCGAGGTTGTCGCGTTGGCTCACGAGGTAGCCGGCGAAGAAGATCGCGAAGAAGATTTTGGCGAGCTCGGCAGGTTGATAGGAGAATCCGGCCACGTTGATCCAGATCCGGGCGCCGTAGATCTCGCGGCCGAGGCCGGGCACCATCGGCAGCAAGAGCAGCACCGTGCCCGCGATGAGCGAGATGTAGGTGATCCGCCGGAGCTTTCGATGGTCGCGCAGGGCAAGAATCGTGATGAGCATGAGCACGAGGCCCACGCCCGCGAGCATGAGCTGGCCGCTGACTTCCTCGGATCCGCCGCGGGCGACGAGCGTGTAATCAATGCGGTGAATCATCACCAGGCCAAGGCCCGTGAGGAGCACGGCCGATGGGTAGAAGATCGGGTCCGCCCACGGCGCGGCCAGGCGAATCGTGACGTGGCCGGCGAGCACGAGGGCGCTCGCGATTCCGGCCACCTGCGTGAAGTTTTCTGGGAGCGCGGGAACCTCGCCCACGCTCACGCCGTGGTAGACGAGGATCCAGCCAAGCAAGCAGGTTCCCACCGCGAGGATGAGCAGAGCAAGTTCACGCACGCGACCGTTGCGAACCGCTTGCTGGGTAACCACGCTCATGAGCGGTCCCTAGAATCTCGCGGCGCGGTGGGCGTTGATGGCTCGGGGATCGGGGTGCCTTGAAGGTCATCGACCCGGGTGCCGCGCGAGGGCCGATCCGTGGCGTCGTCGCTCGCGTCGTCGGACGGAGTGCCGGACGGGCTCGGGCCGGTCGAGGGGAAGACGGAAGCCGTGGGCTCCTCGCTCGGCTCGTCGGTGGGCGTTGGCTCCGGGCGTTCTTGCGCCGCGAGGTCGTCAACAACCTTGCGCGCCTCGTCGAGCGAACCGCGCGTGATGGGCTCTTCGAGCCGGTCCTGCGCGACGTTACTGAGCGCGGAGATTTCCACATCCGAGCGTTCGTACATGGACGAGAACTTGAGCGGGCCAAGCGCCGTGGGCACGCCCTTGTAGATCGCCACGTTCCCATCGGCGGGGGCCACGTAGTACTGCGTCTGGCTCCACGCGTAGGCGCCCGTCGCGCCGCCCACGAGGAGCGCGACCAGCGCAAACACCGCCGCCACGCGCGCCCAGTTGCTCGGCTTGTCTGCTTGGTCGTCGTCTAGATCGTCGTCGTTATCTGCCGAATCACGACGCCGAAGCGCCGCTAGCTTGCCCGCCGCGGATGTGCCCGCGCGGCTTGGCTTGCGCGCGTCAATGGCTGCCGATCCCACGATGATCGGCTTGAGGCTCGGCTGGGGATCGTCCTTGACGACGTCGGCGAGGACCACCGTCACGTTGTCCGGCGCTCCGCCTGCCAGCGCGAGGTCTACGAGCTTGTGAGCGCACTCGTCTAGATCCTCGTAGTCGTTGAGCGTCTTTTCGATGCGTTCGTCCGAGACGACGCCAAACAGGCCGTCCGAGGCGAGGAGCCAGCGGTCGCCGGGCACGGCCTCGCGCGCGGATTCGTCCACTTCGAGGGGCTCGGGCGCATCGCCGATATTGCGCATGATGACGTTGCGCTTGGGATGGTTTTCCGCCTCTTCCTTCGTGATCTCGCCGCTGTCGAGGAGGTATTGGACGAGGGTGTGATCGCGGGTGATCTGCGTGAGCGTGCCCTTGCGCAGCAGGTAGGCGCGCGAATCGCCCACGTGCACCATTCCGAGCTTGTTCGACGCCCGCAAAATCGCGATGCACGTGGTGCCAAGCCCCGAGAGCTCGGTCTTTTCCTGCGAGCGCGCGATGAGGTCGGCGTGTGCCTCTTCGAGGGTTTCGGTCAGGAGTGGGAGGAGGTCTTCTGCCTGGTGGACGTCATCGATCTCGGCAAGGTGAGCGACGACGACGGACGAGGCGATATCACCGCCGGCCGCGCCACCCATGCCGTCAGCGAGGACGAGCAGGTTGGCCGAGGCGTAGCCGGCATCCTGATTCGACCGACGGATCAATCCAACGTCGGACATGGCGGTGTAGTTCAGGGAGATCGTCACCGGCGAAGCTCCAGCGTGGTTTGGCCGATCGTGATGGGCTCGCCGAAGGCGAGGCGGGTGGGCTGGTAGATCCGCTCATTGCCCACCCAGGTGCCGTTCGTGGAGTTCAGGTCCTCGACGAACCAGTCGCCGGCATTGTTGAAGAAGCGGGCGTGGCGGGCGGAGGTGTAGCCGTCGTCGAGCACGAGGGCGGAGTCTGGCGAACGGCCGACCGTCACCGATCCGTTAGATAGCGGAATCGTCGTGCCCGTGAGCGAGCCGCCGCTGACCACGAGGTGCGCGGCGGCGGTGCGCGATGGTGTGGCTGAGCGGTCAGGCCGGCGAGCCGGGCGCTGGCGCGTCGTCGCTGGTCTTCTGCCGCGGCTGGAAACTCGCGTGCCGAAGACGTCGTTCTTAATCGTGAGCAGCACGAAGAAGACGAATATCCACAGCAGCGCAAGGAATCCGAAGCGCAGGAGGGCGATGACGAAAGCGCTCATAGCATCTCCGGGCTCGTCCAGAACATGATGCGAGTTCGGCCGATCGTGATCGTGTTCCCGTCCAAGAGTGTGGCGGCCGTGATGCGGTGGCCCTCGACGAACGTGCCGTTCGTCGTGTTCATGTCAGTTGCGATCACGCCGCCGGGCGTGACGCGAAGTTCAAGGTGCTGGCGGGACACACCGGCGTCGTCGACAGTAATGTCAGCGGATGAGCCGCGGCCGATCACCGTCACCGTGCCCGTGAGCAGGTAGCGCTCGCCGTCGACGTCAATGATCGGGTTTTCAGGGGTGGCGTCGCGAGTTGTTGCCGGGGCGACCGCGCCGCGCTTCGAGCGGCCGCGGACGATGAGTTTGCCGCGCGAGAGCTCCGAATCGAATTGGAACGCGACCTTGATCGGGCCGAGGAACGTGTAGTGCTGGTCGGCGGCGTGTTGGGTGGCGACGTCGATGAGCTCCCCGCGCATCGCGTCCTCGCCCCAGTCCTCAATCTTGTCAAAGTCCGACTCGGCCAAGATGACCTCGAACTCGTTGGGAACCACCACGCGCTCGCGGTTAACGGCTGCCGCGCGATCGTCCATGGCCTTCTTAATGCCAGATGCGAGTTCGACTGGCTTCAGATCAGACTTGAAGGCGCGTGAAAAGACATTCTCGAAGGCGCTCTCGACGCCCCGCTCAATCTTGTCGAATGCGCTCATCGTTCTCCTTATATTCCAGTGCCCGACTCCGAGCAGACCTCATGGCACTAGGGTACTCGTTTCGCATGGAACTCTAGGTAAGTCTGTGGACTAATCCATAACGCGGCGCGCAATATGGGGCGCGGCGGGGCTGCGCGTGAGAATCGTGACATCCGCGCCCGAACTTGGATCGGCGCCAATCGGCGGTGTAGGCTGTTTTACGCTCGCTCGAGTGGCGGAATAGGCAGACGCGCATGGTTCAGGTCCATGTGCCCGATAAGGGCGTGGGGGTTCAACTCCCCCCTCGAGCACCAAAGGTGAGCGTGGCGCTCACCAACTGACTCCCGGCGATGTCCGGGAGTTTTGCTTTTCTGGCTGTTGGCGGGGCTCTCTTGCCGCAGATCGGGCAGGTTCTTGCTAAACGGGGCAGGAACTTCCTGGCCCGTTTGACTGGAACTTGCACCAGTTGCGAAGAGGTCGGCATCATCACTCAGGCGCGATTATTCACAGCCATTTCCAGCCTCCATGCGTGACCTTGTACCCGATAAATGTGGCGAATTTGCGCCAATATTGACTCGATCCAGACTAGATGGTTTGCGGTACTTTTCGTTTCGTCCCCTGATTGCTCAGACTCTGACCGCCTCGCCAAAACCGGATATTTCTCCAGTGTGGCAGGGTTTTGCGATCCCTTTCCGCCTGCTCGTTCATGCTCCGCGCACCCGCGAGCGCGCTCAATAGAATTTCGGGTACCCGAAACACGCGGTGTGGGGGCACAAAGTCTTGGGTCATTAGTCCCAAACAGTGGGAGATTTCGCTACCGTTTCCACTTGGAATTATTCATAGCGGCAATTTTCGGTCGTTTCCTATAGATATTGAGGCCGTAATTTTTCTATGTTTATCCGGAAGAACAAAGTTCGCGGTTCTCATGAACCGCCAACGTCATCACACACAGGAGCGTTTGAACCTGTGTTGCAAAAAAATGTGACCCGATCAGGTGCTGGTGGGTCACACGAAAGGAGGCCACACATGGCATCACAGGTTTACAAGACGCTCGCCAAGATCGTGGGCATCGTTTTGATCCTCGGCGGCGCAGTCGCCATCTTTGCCGGAAACTTCACCGGCGGTTTCATCAAGTCCCAGCTCGAGGATCAGGCAGTCGTGCTGCCCACCGAGGAAGCGATCGATGCTCAGCTCGAGAGCGGCCGCATCCAGCAAGAGGACGCTGACGCGCTCCGCCCGGTCGCAGGTGAGGCCGTGACCACCGGTAAGCAGGCCGAGATCTTCGCTAACCACTACATCTACGCACACATGAAGGCCGGCGTCGCCGGTGCAGGTCTGCCGGAAGGCACCACATTCGCAACCGTCGGTGGCATCACCTCCGAGAAGACCGCCGAGCTGACCGAAGAGGTCGCTGCTGACAACCCGGATGTTGACGAGGCAACCGTTGCCAAGCTCGTCCAGGCTGAGATCAACGATCCGATGACCGAGTACGCGCTCGCTGAGGAAGTCGCATCGCTCAACGACCTTCGTTACTCCACCCTCCTCGATGGCAACACCCTTCGCGGCATGCTCCTTAACGCCTACGGCTGGGGCATGATCGGTACCATCGCCACCTGGGCGGGTATCGGCGCTATCGTCATCGGTCTCGCACTGACCGCCTTCGGCTTCCTTTACAAGGGCCGCAAGGACGAGGTCGTCGTCCGCGAGGATCGAGTAGATCACGCGTAACTGACGCTGACGAACATCGCGGGCCGGTCGCAAGACCGGCCCGCATTTTGTTGCCCGGTGGTTCGCCGCTCGGCGTGTCAGGACAGGTCGCCGGCAATTTCGATGAGCGCGTCAACGTCGAGGAGATGCACCACGGCGCGATCCACGCCGATCACGCCGCCCTCCTCGAAGGCTCGCAGGTGGCGCGAGAGTGATTCGGGCGAGGTCTGTAGAAGCGCCGCGATGTCCTTCTTTGGCAGTGGAAGTTGAACGACGACGCCGTTGCCACGGGTTGCGCCGGCGGCGTCCGTCGTCGTTGGTAAAGACAGCAGGTAGTCCGCAAGGCGCTCGGGTACGGAGGCGCCCACCACCGCCAGCTGCCGCTCCGCAGACGCAAGGCGGTGGCTGAGTGCGGCCATGAAGCGCGCGCTGATCGACGGATGCTGCGTCAATAGCTCCGCGAGGTCCGCATGTGAAAACACGCAGAGCGCCGAATCCTCGAGGGCGATCGCGCTGTTGTGCAGGCGCTCACCGGTGAGGAAAGCGTACTCACCGAGGAAGTCTCCTGGGTCAAGGACCCGAACTACCCGCTCAACCCCGCTGGGCAACGTCCGCGTCACTTTGAGCCGGCCCCGATGAACGACCATGAGCTGGGACAGGCGCTCGCCTCCCATGAACGCATACTCACCCTTGGCCACGCGTTGTGGACGGGCGAGGCCTGCCACCCGTTCCTGCTCACCAGCCGTGAGCCCCTGAAAGATGGGCACGCGTGAAACACACGTGGTGTGCGTCGGAAATAGCGGGAGCTCGCGCATCGGTTCTCCTGATCGCCGGACTTGATCTGCGTCAAGGAATATTTTACAGCCCGGCACTTAAATAATCTATGTCAAGCCAAGCACTGCCAGAAAAGGAGAACACAATGGCACAGGCAAAGTTCGTTACCGAAGGATTTAGCTGCCCATCATGCGTGAAGAAGATTGAAAAGACGGTGGGGTCGATGGATGGCGTCAATGACGTGACGGTCATGTTCAACGCCGGCAAGGTCAAGGTTGATTGGGACGACGT
Source organism: Trueperella sp. (assembly GCF_043424875.1). Lineage (NCBI taxonomy): Bacteria > Bacillati > Actinomycetota > Actinomycetes > Actinomycetales > Actinomycetaceae > Trueperella > Trueperella sp. The sequence goes on from NZ_JBHWPL010000031.1 coordinate 14,338, forward strand.
CGTGGTGTCCGAAGATGCCATTTCCTCCACGATCGGCAAGCTCGGCTACCCGATCCGAAAGGTACAGAAGTAGGCCATCATGACATCGCTACGATCAAAGTTCTGGATCTCGATCGCCACCGGCATCCTCATTGTGCTCGCGTTCGCGGCCAAGACTCTGGGCGCGCCGGGCCTAGAATCGGCGTTTTTCGTCGTAGCGGCCATTCTGGCCGGGGTGCCCACGGTCCTGTCTGCGGTGCGCGCGCTGCAGGTCAAGGCGTTCAGCATCGACCTGCTCGTGTCCATCGCCGTCATCGGCGCGCTCATTATCGGCGAGTACGAAGAGGCCGCCATCGTCGCGTTCCTCTTCATCTTCGGTGCCTACCTCGAGGCCAGAACCTTGGAAAAGACCCGCCGTTCGCTACGCACGCTCATCGATAGCGCCCCAAAGGAGGCAGAGATCGTGCGCGGCGAAGAGACGATGACAGTCGAGGTCGACGACGTCGTGATCGGCGATCGCGTCATCCTCCGAACGGGAAGTCAGGTGCCCGTGGACGGAACGATCGTCTCCGGCAGCGGATCGGTCAACGAAGCAACGGTCACGGGCGAACCGCTGCCGGTCACCAAGGAGGTCGGAGCGCAGGTCTGGTCCGGCACCGTCGTCGACGCCGGGTATCTCGAAATGGTGGCCGATCGGGTGGGTGAGGACACCACGTTTAACAAGATCATCGAACTTGTGGAGGAGGCGCAGGACTCCAAAGCGCCCACGCAGAAGTTCCTCGATCGCTTCGCCTCGATCTACACGCCGGGGATCATCGTGGCTGCGATCATCGCGGGCCTGATCACCAGCGATGTCGAATTTGCGTTGACGATCCTCGTCATCGCCTGCCCGGGCGCACTCGTCATCTCCACGCCGGTCTCACTCGTCGCGGGACTTGGCAATGCCTCGCGCCACGGAGCTCTCATCAAGGGTGGCGATGCCCTCGAGACCCTCGCAAAGATCGACACCCTCGTGTTGGACAAGACGGGAACAATCACCCGCGGAGCGCCCGAGGTTACGAGCGTCACCGCGTACGGGGACATCTCGGTTGACGACGTCGTGCGGCTGGCGGGAATCCTTGAAAAGGCGTCGGAGCATCCGCTTGGCCGCACGATCGCTGCGTTCGCGGCTGAGCGAACGAATGTGGATTCCGCAGCCACCGACGTCAACGTCCGAAAGGGCATCGGTATCGAAGGGATCGTGGAGGGGCGCGCCGTCGTCGTCGGATCTCACCGAGCCGTGCCTGAGATGCCGGCCGACGCCGCCAGCCGCGCCATCGACATGGAAAGGCGCGGCAATACGGTCTCGTTCGTCGTCGTCGATGGGCGCCTGCAAGGGATGATTGCGATAGCGGATTCGATCAGGCCCGAGGCGGCAGACGCGATCAGTGCGCTGCGGCGCAACGGTGTCGCCAGGTTCGTCATGTTGACCGGGGACAACGAGCACACGGCTCGCGCCGTTGCGGCCGAGGTGGGGATCGACGACGTTGAGGCGCAGCTCATGCCCGAAGGCAAGGTGGCGCAGGTCAAGGAGCTCGTGGACGCCGGGCGAAAGGTGGCCATGATCGGAGACGGCGTCAACGACGCCCCCGCCATCGCAACCGCCAATCTTGGCATCGCGATGGGCGCGGGAACAGATGTCTCGATGGAGACCGCGGACGTGATCCTCGTGGGCAATCGCTTCGACCAGCTCGTTCACTCGCACGCCATTGCGAGGAAGACGATGGCGAACATGCATCAAAACACCGTGATCGCCCTCGCCACGGTCGCGATCCTCATTCTGGGCGTTCTGCTTCGGGTGGTCGGCATGGGTTCAGGCATGCTTGTGCATCAGGCATCCGTGCTGCTCGTTATCCTGAACGCGGCGCGCCTCATCGGTTTTACGAGCAAGGACGCGTCGGCCATCGCGAGCGCGCACCGCCAGCGAATTGCCGTGGCGGCACCCGCGAGGGATGCCGTAGGCGCCGAGCGCTAGTCGATCCAGGTGTTGAGCACGTCGGCGTACACGAGCGCGTCTTCCTCGGCGTGAACCGAGAACACGATGAGATCCAGGTTCTGGCCGTGGGCGTCCATCCAGTCGCTCACGGCGTCGAGGGCGATCTCCGCCGCCTGGCGGATCGGGAAAGCGTTGTAGCCCGTCGCAATTGCGGGGAACGCGATCGAGCGCAGGTCCTGCACCTTGCCGGCGAGCTCGAGCGAGTTCCAGTAGCAGTTGTAGAGGATCTCGCGATCGTGATCCTCGATCTTGCCGTCCTTGACGTCCGGGCCCACGGTGTGGATAACGTACTTGGCCGGCAGGCGGTAGCCGCGAGTGATCTTCGCGATTCCGCGAGGCTCCTCATCCAGACCCTGCATCTCCATGATGGTGGCGCAATCGTTGCGCATCCACGGGCCGGCCTGGGCGTGAAGCACAGAATCAAGGCAGCCGTGAAGCGGAATCCGGCAGCCGGTCAGTGACGGCAGCGCCGTGTTGACCACCGCATCGATCACCAGCTGGCGCATATCACCGCGGTAGAGCACGGTGTCCGAGGCCTGGCCGAAGTCGTTTTGCGGGAGCAGGTCATGCACGCGGCGGAGGTTCGCGGCCTCCACGCGGCCATGCTCGCCCACCTCGCGATACAGCAGTGTGTTGATCGCACGCGAAACCACGGGGTTCAGCGGAGCCGGGTCGCGGAGCGCCAACTCTGCCTGGAGCCAGCGCTTCAGGCCGTCGTCGGTCGAAAGGTGCGCGATCGACGTCGTTCCCGTGTAGTGCTTGTTCGGCAGGCCGCCAAGGGCGGTCATAAGCAAGTCGTACTTGGAACGCGTGTCATCGGCAGGGGCCGGGAACGGTTCCGAGAGTTTGATGGCGTCCTTATATTCAGACAGTGACAGCATCACAAACCTTCCTGAAGTCGCTACCTCCAAGGTTACCCGAGTTCCCGCCCCGCAGTAACAGTCGATACGTAGATGCTACGACGACGCCGAAGATGGATGAGCGCCTGCGACGTGCCGTATTGTGGTGCGCATGACGAACCCAATTGGACAGCCCAAACCCGGCTATGACCTTGTGATCGCAACCGATGGCTCCTGCTCCGGCAACCCCGGCCCGGGCGGCTGGGCGTGGGTGGAACAGCTGAGCGGGCGAACGGAGTCCGGCGGATCGGCGTCGACGACGAACAACATCATGGAACTGACCGCCATGATCTCCGCGCTCGAATTCGCGGGACCGGACGCCGACCTGCTGCTGCGCTCGGATTCCAGCTACGTGATCAAGTCGATGACGGAGTGGGCGCCGGGATGGCGCCGTCGCGGCTGGAAGAAGTCCGACGGCAAGCCGGTGCTCAACCGCGAACTCATTGAGCGCATGCTTAATCTTTACGAGTCTCGCACGGGCCGCACCGATGTTGAATGGGTGCGCGGGCACAGCGGCGACGCGGCAAATGAGCTCGCCGACACGCTCGCCGTCGAACAGACCGCGAAGTTCTCCTAAGCGCGCGGCTCCTCGGGCATATCCATGCCCGCATCCGGGTGGTCGCCCATCTCGGGCGCCTCGACCGGGACTTCCTGCGCGTCTTCGTACTTAATCTCCTCGACGGCGCGGGCGATCGTGTCCGCGAAGACGTCGGGCGGCTGAGCGCCTGAGATTCCGAACTTTCCGCCGACGACGAAGAACGGCACGCCCTGGATGCCCAGGCTGCGAGCGTCGCGGATATCGCCGCGGACCGCATTGGCGTGTTCGCCGGACTCGAGCTCGCTTTCCACCTGCTCGACATCCAGCCCCATCTCCTCGGCGATCTCAAGGAGCGTGTCGGTATCGGCGACGTTCACGCCGTCGGTGAAATGGGCTAGGTACAGGCGTTCGAACGCCTTCGCGCCCAGCTCCGCGGCCTCTTCGGGAGTGTTGCCGTGGGCCTTTGCGGCGTAGACGAACTGGTGCGCCTGGAAGGTGTTGACGTGCTGGGCCTTCTCCCAGTTCATGGTCAAGCCCTCGGTGGCGCCAACCTCAGAGGCGTTGTTGACCATCTCGCGGATGGCGCCCTCCTCGCTGCGCTTCATGGTGGCGAGCGATTCGATGTAGGTGCCCGGCGCGGATGAGGATGCCTCCGGGTAGAGCTGGTAGGAGTGGTACTCGACGGCCACCTGCTTGCCGGAGTCCTTAATGCCCTGCTCGAGGCGCTGCTTGCCGATCCAGCACCACGGGCACGCGATGTCAGACCAGACGTGAACAACAATCTCATGTGTCATGGCGACTAGCCTACCGATCGTCATCCGACTTTTGTTGCTTCAGGGGCCACGACGGATATTCGGGTTCGTGAGGTTCACCCCTACAATGGGGCCATGACTTCTCTCAATGCCGGCGCGCCGCGCGCCCAGCACGTGCCCGTCGAACGTACCTTCCACGGCCAGACCTTCGTTGACAATTACGAGTGGCTGCGCGATCTGGACAATCCGGCGGTCATGGAACATATCGACGCCGAGAACGCGTGGTTCGATCAGCACACGGCCGACCAGCACGACCTCCAGCAACAGATCGTCTCCGAGATCGCCGCCCGCACGAAGGAAACCGACGTGTCGGTGCCCGTGCGCGAGGGCGAGCACTGGTACTGGACCCGCACGTGGGAGGGCCGCCCGTACCCGGGTCTGTTCCGCACGCCGCTCAACGGCAAGGACAAGCAGGTCGAAAAGAACCAGGGCGTTCACCGCCCGACCCCCGGCGGATACGGCGAGACCCGCGTGTTCGACGGGAATCTGCTCGGCAGCGCCGAGGACTACTTCGCCACCGGATCGTCCGCCGTCTCGCCCAACGGTACGTACTTCGCGCTCGCGATCGACACGCGCGGCGACGAGCAGTACAAGCTACGGATCCACGACATCGACGGGGATTTGGTCGTCGACGACGCCGTGGAGGGCATCGGCTACGGGCTCGGCTGGCTCGCCGATTCCAGTGGTGTCTTCTACACGCGCACCGACGACTCGTGGCGCCAGAACGAGGTGTGGCTGCACAAGCTGGGCACGCACCCGGACGAGGACGTGCTCATCTTCGAGGAGGGCGACGAGCTCTTCAACGTCTCGATCGACGAGTCCCGGGATGGCGCCTGGCTCGTGGTGACGGCCGCGTCCACAGACACCACCGAGGTGCATTTGATCTCGACGACGAACGTGAACGAACGTTTTGAGGTTCGCCAGCGCGAGCACGGAGTTTTCTACACGGTCGAGCCTGCGGGCGAGGAACTGCTCATCGTCCACAACGCCAACCACGCCGGGTTCGAACTTTCCAGCGCCCCGCTCACGCCGAGCGACCCGGAGGACTGGCAGACCGTCGTCGTGCCTGACCAGGGCGAACGCATCCTAGACGTGGAAGCGTTCAAGGACTTCGCCGCGCTTCAGCTGCGGGCGGGCGGCGGCCAGCGCGTGCGGATTCTCAAGCGGAAGAGCGCGGGGTGGTCCGCGCCGAAGGACCTGCCGATCCCCGAGACGATGACGGTGGAGACCGGCGAGAACAGGGAGTGGGACGCGCGCGAGCTGGTGGTCGTGGCCGAGTCGCTCATTCAGCCGCGCACGTGGTTCGCGTGGGATGTCAAGGACAAGGAGCTGACCACGCTCAAGACGCTCGACGTGCCGGGCTACGACCCCGACGGGTACGTCGAGTACCGCGAGTGGGCGCAGGCCGAGGACGGCACGAAGATTCCGCTCACCATCGCGCACCGGGCGGACCTCGACCGCACGGGCGGGAACCCGGGCTTCATATACGGGTACGGCTCATACGAGATCTCCAGCGATCCGTACTTCACGGCGCTGCGGCTGCCGCTCATCGATCGCGGGGTCGTGTTCATCGTTGCGCACGTGCGCGGCGGTGGCGAGATGGGCCGTGAGTGGTACGAGGACGGGCGCCTGCTCAATAAGAAGAACACGTTCACCGATTTCGTGGATGCGAGCAAGCACGTGCTGGCATCCGGTCTGGTGGGCGAGGGGCGCCTCGCCGCCGAGGGTGGATCCGCGGGTGGCCTGCTCATGGGCGCCGTAGCGAATCTTGCCCCCGAGCTGTACCGGGTGATTCACGCGCGTGTGCCGTTCGTGGACGCGCTCACCACGATCCTCAAGCCCGAACTCCCGCTGACCGTGGGTGAATGGGAAGAGTGGGGCAATCCGATAGAGTCGGCGGAGGTGTACCAGTACATGGCCGAGTACTCGCCCTACGAGAACATCTCCGAGGCGCGCTATCCGGCCATTTTGGCGACGACGTCGATGAACGACATCCGCGTGTCCTACGTGGAACCGACGAAGTGGGTGCAAAAACTCCGCGAGACCGTGGCCGAGGATTCCGGGCTGATCGTCCAGCGCACCGAAAAGGTGGCCGGGCACTTCGGCGGCTCGGGCCGCTACCAGATGTGGGAGAGGCGCGCTCGCGAGCTGGCCTTCATCCTGCGCCAACTCGAGGTGGCCTAGCGCGGGCTGGTAGTTGCCGGGCTGGCGCTACCGCGCCTATATGCCGAGCGCCGAGCGGACGGCGTCGTCGGACCTCGTCGTCGGTTAGTCGTCAGCCGTGACGGCGGCGGCGTTGAGCGCCTCGCGCCAGGAGCCAAAGCGCTGGCGGATGGCCGCGCCCGAGGGTAGCTTGCCGGCGTTTCCGGACTCGGCCAGCCAGGTCGAGTAGTGGTTGAACGACGGCTGGCGGCGCGAGTGCCGCGAATCGACGATGTAGGACCGGATTGCGAACAGGTAGTCGTCGGGTGTGAACTTCAGGCCGCCGCGGCTGCGCCCGCGGCGGGGCGTGAGTCCGAGGGAGGTCAGCGCGTCGTTCCAGTAGCCGTTGAAGCGCTTGATGACGGTCTGCGAGGTCGGCGGCCAGAGGAAGCCCGCGCGCACATCCTCCGGATAGGACTCGATGAACGCCATGCGATGGGTGTCGTAGTCCTTCGCCGTCAAGGTTGAGGACGGGTTGGACTTAGACAGCTCATGGCCGGCGACCACGAGACCGAGCGTATGCAATTTCTCCTCGGGGGTCAGGCCCTCGAGATAGCCCCCGACCTCAAGGCGAACCTCCCGCGGTATGTCCTGTGAGCTCGGCTCCAGCCGGTGCGTCCGGGCGAGCATGAGGTAGAGCGCGGCCTGAAGCGAGACCTTCGAAAAGTGCTGGGCAGGGCCGTGACCTGAGCGTTCGACGTCGAGAGCGTTGGCCCGCAGGAGCAACTCGAGGGTGGTGCGGGCGGCGGCCGCGGCGGCGTCGTCGAGCTTCTCGTTGAACGTGTCAGCCTGCTTGGCGGACGCCTCGGCACCGACGACGTCGGAAATCGAGCGCACCGACACGAAGGGTGTGCCGAAACTGTGAGCAACCTGGGCGAGCGCCTGCGATTCCATGTCCGCTGAGAGAAGGCCCGGGAACGCCTCGCGCAGATCCGCTACGTTATCCTCCGTCACGAACGAATCGGAGGAGACGACCGTGCCGAGGTGGATCGGGCGCTCGGAGGTTTCCACAATTTCGTGAATCGGGTGCTCGAGCGCCTGATGGAGGGGGAAGTTCGCGGGCTGGCCCGGGACCTGGCCGCGCACGTAGCCGAACGCGGTGGCGTCGGCGGTGCCGTGGACGTAGTTCGTGCCGATCACGATGTCGCCGATAGAGAGCGAAGGATCGATCCCGCCGGCCGAGCCGACGGAGATAATCATGCGCGGCTCAAATTTGCACATCACCCAGCTGAGCAGGGACGACGCGGCCACCATGCCCACGCCAGTGGTGACGAACAGGATCGACGAACGGCCCTTGCGCGCGGTCTGCGCCTTGCCCGTGGGGACGTCGCACGGGGTGAACGCGAAATCGGAAAAGAGCTCGCCGAAGGGCTCCATTTCCTCATCCATCGCCGCAACGATGATGGCGTTAATGGCGCTCATGCGTAGATCTCGTCCCACTGATCGCGCTTGTCGAGCATGGCCGAAACGGCCTCTTTCGCGCCGTCCAGCGAGTGGCTCGCGCCCCAGCCGCACTGAACCTCGTTCGCGGCGGGCACGGAATCGGCGGCGAGGATGTCGTGGAAGGAGGTCTCCACGAGTTCCATCGTGTCCTCGAGATCGGGTTCGTTCGAGCGCATGAGGTAGAAGCCGGTTTGGCATCCCATGGGGGAGAAGTCGACGACGTCGTCCGCGTGGTTGCGCGAATACTCGGCAAACGAGTGCTCGATCGAGTGCATGGTGGGCATCTCAAGGTGGTCGACGTTCGGCTGGCAGAAACGGATGTCATACTTCGTGAGCGTGACGCCGCCGAGGTCTTTCACGTCCGCCACCCTAATGAAGGGGGCAGCCACCTTCGTATGGTCAAGGTTGAAAGACTCAACGTTCATCTTTTTCACGGGTATTCCCTTCACGACGGCCGGCCCGGGCGCTCCGAGCACGCTCAGTTCTGTCAGTAATGATGCAAGTGTAGGAGGTGCGGCTAGCTCGCCGCTTGACGCTGCGTGGTGGAGTCCTCGCCCTCGCTGCACTTCGGGCAGTATCCCCAGAAGGTTACTTCGGCCTCATCGAGGGCGAACCCGTGGTCATTGCTCGGCGTGAGACACGGCGCGGATCCGATCACGCATGGGATGTTCACGATCGTCTTGCACGAGCGGCAGACCAAGTGGTGGTGGTTATCGTGGCGGGCGAGCTCGTACAGCGGCACGGAACCGTGGGGCTCGACTTCGCGCAGCAGGCGCTTTTCGGTGAGAACATGCAGGACGTCGTAGATCGCTTGCGTTGAGACCGAGCCCAACCGCTGCGTCACGCCCTGGCGCACTTGGTCGGCACTCGAGTGGGGGTTCTCCTCGAGCTCTTCCAAGACTGAGATGCGCGGGCGAGTAACGCGCAACCCAACGTCACGTAGTTGGTCTTCGAACGGTGTCTCCATGCCGACCATTTTCTCCAGAATAATTCAGGAAATCAAGGGTCTTCGCTAGAAGCCGTCGTCCAAGAAACGGCATGAGACCGCCAAAAGGTTGTTCTTAGGACCATGGGCGGGGGTCTCGCCCGGGGAGGGGCCTTACTGGCGCAGGGGTGGGCGCGGACGCGACACGCCTGAGAGCAACACGCCGAGGCGCGAGTTCGACACGCCGATCGTCGTCGTCGCTCAGACCCGTAGATGTGGCGGTTTTCCGCGTATTTGTCCACGGTCGTGGATAAACTTGTCGACATTTGTGGACAGGTGGAGAAAATTTGTCCACAGGCTGTGGTTTTGTGGAGAGATTTATTTGTCGGAGGCCGGGGCGAGGATGACCTCACGGCGCGCTGACGCGTTTCCGTCGTCGTCTTCGCGGCAAGGCCGTGGACACACGCGTGGCTAACTTTTCTTTGAGGTTTGTCTCGTGGCTGAAGAATGGAACATGTCCACATAGGTCTTTCCGCGAGTTGTCGCGGGCTTCGTTTCGACACGCCGAAAACACATCATCTAGTGGTCATTGTAAATTGTTCCCCTAGGTGTAGTGTTGATTCCCGTATCCACTCGAGGTCAAGAACAGCCTCATTTTGAGCACAGAAGGAGCCACGCGATGGCAATTACCGTCTACACCAAGCCTTCCTGCGTTCAGTGCACCGCTACGACGCGCGCGCTGAATAAGTACGGTCTGGAGTTCACTGAGGTGGACCTCGTCGAGGATGCTGACGCGCTTGCGACCATCAAGTCCCTGGGCTACCAGCAGGCACCGGTGATCTTCGCCGACGGCGACCACTGGGCCGGATACCGCCCGGACAAGATCAAGGCCCTCGTCCCCGCGCAGGTGAACGCAAACGTCTCTGCATAGGTGGTTGGGGCGGCGCGTGCCGCCCTATCACTTACCGCTCGGCACCTGCTGAGGTGGCTGGCGAGCACGAGGGGATCGGGAGCAGGAATCACAAGAGTTGTCTAGGAAGTGATGTCGATGGTTCACATCGTCTATTTCTCGTCAGCTACGAATAACACACATAGGTTCGTGGACAAGCTGGGATACACAGCGCAGCGCATCCCACTTCGCCCCACGGATGAGTTTTTGAATGTTGATCAGGACTATGTCCTGATCACTCCCACATACGGGGGAGGCGTTGCTCGCGGAGCGGTGCCAAAGCAGGTCATCAAATTCCTGAATGACGAGCACAATCGCTCGCATATCAGGGGAGTGATCTCGGCAGGCAACACCAATTTTGGTGAGGCGTACTGCCTCGCGGGGGACATCATCTCCGCGAAAACAAAAGTTCCACACATGTACAAGTTCGAACTGCTTGGCACGGATAGAGACGTGCAGGTTGTTCGTGAGGGATTGGAAGAATTTTGGAAGCAACTTTGACGGACACGGGCGAAGAGATGCTGGCGCCCGAGCTCGATTACCACGCGCTCAATGCGCAGCTGAATCTGTATGACGCCGATGGCAACATTCAGTTCGACGCCGATAAGAAGGCTGCCCGCCAATACTTCCTTCAGCACGTCAACAAGAACACGGTCTACTTCCACGACCTGAAGGAAAAGCTGGACTACCTCGTCGAAGAGGGCTACTACGAGCCAGAAGTGCTCGACCAGTACTCCTTCGACTTCATCAAGAAGCTGTACAAGGCGGCATACGCCCACAAATTCCGTTTCCCCACCTTCCTCGGTGCGTTCAAGTACTACACCTCCTACACGCTGAAGACCTTCGACGGCACGCGTTACCTCGAGCGCTTCGAGGACCGCGTGTGCATGGTCTCGCTGTTCCTCGCCCAGGGCGATGAGGACATGGCGATGGAGCTCATGGAGGAGATCATCACGGGTCGTTTCCAGCCGGCGACCCCGACCTTCCTCAACGCCGGCAAGACGGCTCGTGGCGAGCTCGTCTCCTGCTTCCTGCTGCGCGTGGAAGACAACATGGAGTCCATCGCACGTGCGATCAACTCCTCCCTCCAGCTGTCCAAGCGCGGCGGTGGCGTGGCACTGAACCTCACGAATCTGCGTGAGCAGGGCGCGCCGATCAAGCGCATCGAGAACCAGTCCTCGGGCGTCAACCCCGTCATGAAGCTTCTCGAGGACTCGTTCTCCTACGCGAATCAGCTTGGCGCTCGTCAGGGTGCCGGCGCGGTGTACCTGCACGCACATCACCCGGACATCATCCGCTTCCTCGACACGAAGCGAGAGAATGCAGACGAGAAGATTCGCATTAAGACGCTCTCGCTCGGCGTCGTCATCCCAGACGTCACCTTCCGCCTCGCCCGCGAGAACGCGGACATGTACCTGTTCTCGCCGTATGACGTGGAGCGCGTGTACGGCGTGCCGTTCTCCGAGATTTCCGTGACGGAAAAGTACGAGGAGATGGTGGACGACAAGCGCATCAAGAAGACGAAGATCAACGCGCGTCAGTTCTTCCAGACCATCGCCGAGATCCAGTTCGAGTCCGGCTACCCGTACATCGTGTTCGAGGACACCGTGAACAAGGCCAACCCGATCGAGGGTCGCATCACGATGTCAAACCTGTGCTCGGAGATCCTGCAGGTCTCGACGCCGTCGACGTTCCACCCCGATCTGTCCTACGACCACGTTGGCCGCGACATCTCGTGTAACCTCGGCTCGCTCAACATTGCGAAGGCGATGGATTCGCCGGACTTCGGACAGACGATCCGCACCGCGATCCGCGCGCTGACCTCCGTGTCTGATCAGACGTCGATTGAGTCGGTGCCCTCGATCAAGCGAGGCAACGAGCTCTCGCATGCGATCGGCCTTGGTGCGATGAACCTGCACGGCTACCTCGGCCGCGAGCGCATCCATTACGGATCGCCAGAGGCGCTCGACTTCACGAACATCTACTTCTACACCGTCACCTACTACGCGATTAAGGCCTCGAATGAGCTCGCGAAGGAGCGCGGAGAGTCGTTCTACAACTTCGAGAACTCGGACTACGCGAACGGTACCTACTTCGACAAGTACATCGAGAAGGAGTGGGCGCCCGAGCATGACCGCGTGAAGGAACTCTTCGAGGGTGTTCACGTTCCGACTCAGGATGATTGGCGCGAGCTAAAAGCCGAGGTTCAAGAGCACGGGCTGTACAACCAGAATCTGCAGGCGGTTCCGCCCACGGGCTCGATTTCGTACATCAACAACTCGACGTCGTCGATCCACCCGATCGTCTCCAAGATCGAGATTCGTAAGGAAGGCAAGCTCGGGCGCGTGTACTACCCGGCTGCCTACATGACGAACGACAACCTCGAGTACTTCGAGGACGCCTACGAGATTGGGCCGGAGAAGATCATCGACACCTACGCTGCTGCTACCCAGCACGTCGATCAGGGGCTGTCCCTGACGCTGTTCTACCCGGATACGGTGACGACTCGCGACGTCAACCGTAACTACATCTACGCATGGCGCAAGGGCATCAAGACGCTCTACTACATGCGCATTCGGCAGGCTGCCCTTGAGGGCACGGAGGTCGAAGGCTGCGTGTCCTGCATGCTGTAAAGCACGCACTGTGGCGAGGGCCGGAGCTCGGGGGAGCTCCGGCCCTCGTGCATG
>NZ_JBHWPL010000032.1:0-27360 GCF_043424875.1 Trueperella sp.
GTGCGCGGGCACAAGTTCCTCTACTACCCGGACGAGAACCATTGGATCCTCAAGCCGTCAAACTCGATGGTCTGGTACCAAACGGTCATGGCGTTCGTCGACCACCACGTGCTGGGCAAGGAGTGGGAGCGCCCCGAACTCCTCGGCTGAGCACGGCAACGTCCCCGCCGTGATCGCAATCCTGCGTTCCCAACGCTAACCAGATGATAGCAACGTCATGCTTCGGAACACCCACCCGACTCGTGCGGGCGACCGGTCAACGTCGATCACAGCGTGGTCAAAAATAAAACGAGTCAGGCCATCGCGTTCTTCAACAGACTCAAGCCGCAGCCCAATCACGGGCCGCATTTGCGAACGGTCTGAACGATATCCAGTCCGAGTAACAACCAGGCCGTCATCGAATTGCACAAGCCAGTCCGCCATCAACGTTAACGACCACTCGCCACCCTGACCCGCAATCACTACCCACGGATCATCCGCCTCAACAACGCTCACCACACACTCACGGCCCGAAACGAACGCGGCCACATCCGGGCCACGATCCGTCTCCCACGCAGGCGACGCATCACGAACTAATCCGCCCCCGCCAGGCACCTCGGACTTCGTGAATATAGGAAGAAACTCTACAAACCCGGCCGCTTCTTCTTTGACCACCTCGTCTGTGAGAAGGTTCGTCATCGAATACGATGCTTCACTGGTCGCCCGAATGACGTCATCGTCTAGCAAAGAGAATGACACGTCTCCCGAAAAGTCCAGACGCCACCCCTCACCCAGCTCAAGCGACAGTGGTGCATCCGACACAACACGCGTCAACCGAAACGCATTATCGTACGGGCGCCCAACCCAGCCGCCCCGGAACCGCACACCAAAAGCGCTGACCGTCCCCAGCATCCTCAGAACACTACTCAGATCGACAAACCGAGCCACAAATGTACTCCCCTCCTTCTAGCGCTACGCGAGGTGTCAATCCGAGACAATCCAGTCAGGAGACACATTCGGGACAACCACTTGACTGCCACCACCGGGGAGCGTCCCAAGGGTGTTACCCAGGCTATCGGTGATGTTCTGCGGCGCGACTAGTCCCTCGAAAATAACCTCGCCCGCGGGGACTCGAATATGTGTCTGGTTCTCGAGCGTATTTCCCCATGATGGCAGCAATGCACTGTCTAGTTGGCCTTGAAGTGGGCCACTCGATGGCGTGCGGGACCAGTAAGATCCCAGCTCTCCCGCAGTGCCTCCCCAATCTCGATATAGGTCCACAGTTCCCGTCGTCAGTTCTAAGCTATAACTTCCGGACCGGAACGAATCTGCCATGTCCTGACGAAGCGGACCCGGGTTCATGGGGTTGAACTCACCCAATGTCACAGTATCCCGCGGTGGCGTGTACAGAACGAGCTCCGTCGAAGTTTGGTTACGAACGACCAAATCCGTTCCAGGCGTCGTTGACATGGATTCGGCGACAGCGATGTCCTGTGACGTGTCGGGCGTTGTCGTGACCGAGTCCATCCGGTGCGAGATCTCACCGCCGACTGTCGAGAACACGAAGCTCGTCGCAAATCCGGTTGCAAAGTCGCGACCGAAGTTCGACGCTGTGTACCCCTCTGTTGTGAGAGCCCGTGCGGTCGTATCGATGCCCGTGCTGACGAATGCGTCCGCACCGTAACTCACGAGCCGGGCGCCGAGCGCACTCGACATTCGCGAACTTGCGAAACTGAGGGCAGCTTTTCCTGCTGCGCCTCCGGCAAGGCCCGACACTGCGCCAATCACACCATCGAATAACACCTGTCGAGGATCGACACTACCTGTCGTCCACTTCTGTTGAATCGTCGAGGTGCCAGCAGAAATCAGCGCACCGCCGACAATCGCGCCAGCTACAGGCCCCAAAGCAATCGTGGCGGCGACACCGCCAACGACCATCAGTCCACCGACGACATACTCCCACTTGGACCCGGGCATGTTCGCCTCATAGGCGTCCAAGTCGGCATCGGTGGCAGGGCGCATACCCCACGGGTCGACGAAGGCGAGCGGATTGTTATTCGCATACGAATAGCTGTTCGCACCTGCCGGGATGTCACCCAGCCCGCTCAACACATCAGTGGAGAGGAACGCGCGAGTGTTGCTGTCGTAAGTGCGAACGCCGAGTAGTTCGAGCCCGCCCAGAACGATCGTTCCTTGCGCGGAAACGAGCCCGTCAGCGTCATCAAGTGACCACGGGTTTGCGGCAGCCACCGGCCGCGCCGATCGCCACGACACCTGTTCGCCGTCGGCGCGCAACAGTCCGCCCGGTAGCGAGGCCAGCGCTTCGTTTTCTTCTTGAATAGGCCGCGGGATCGCTTGGGCGACATCCCAGGAGATCGGATGCCCGTTCACGTCCGTCACGTTTCCGAGAGCGTCAACGACGACGTCGGTCCGCTCAGTTGCGTCGGCAGTGACCCGCTCGATCGAGCTCAGATACCCGCGCTGATCCCACGAGTAGCGAACCAAAAGCCCGTCCGACCGGGTCTCGGCTATACGCCTGCCTGCCAGATCGTATGAGAACTCTGTCGTGGCCTCGCCCTGACGGATGGCCTCCAACTGTCCAAATGCGTTGTACGCGTAGTCTCGCGTGCCCTCCGCGCCGGATTCGCGGACGAGTCGGCCAGAGTCGTTGTAGGAGAACGTCTGGCTCCCACCCGGCTGGACGATCGACACAAGTTGGCCGGCGTCGTCGTATCCGTACGATGTGGACACCCCACCGGAAGTGACCGCCGTGATGCGCCCGGCGGTATCCCGGTCGATCGTCGTCGTATCTATACCATCAGCCGTAATCCGAGAATGGGAAACAAGTCCGCCGCCACGGTATGCCCATTCGTGGGCTGCGGACGGAGTCGACATGGACGTCAGGCGCCCGTCGTCGTTATAGGAGAATCCCACCTCGCCAAGGGCCGAATTGGTCAGCGAAATAAGCCGCCCGGCGCCGTCGTAGTCGTAGGTTGTCACGTCGCCGTTCGGCGCGGTCTGGGTAGCTCGGCGACCCGCGGGCGTGTACGTCCACGAGGTGGTTCGTCCGCCGGTCTCGTGGGAGATCAGTCGGCCGCGGCGGTCGTAGACGAGCCGGTGGGTCTCGCCGAGGATGTGGTCCGTGATCGTCTTCTCGCGACCGTCACGGCTAGCAAGAATCGAGTATCCGGGCTTGCCGTCGAAGCTTGTCGACACACCATCGGCAGTGCTCGTGCGTGTCACGGTGACGCCGTCCGGACCGGTGGTCGACTCGAGGCGTCCAAGTGCATCGTAGGTTGCATGCGTCGTCTGTCCGTTAACGGTCAGCTTCGTCGCACGATTGCGCCCATTGTATTCGCGGGTCTCCACCCGACCGTCGGGGAATTCCGTCAGTATGAGCCGATTGCGCTCGTCATAGCTATAGCGAGTGGTGCCGCCCAGCCCATTACGAACCGACGTGAGATTCCCGGCAAGATCGTAGGTGTAGCGCCGGTCGCCCGACCAGCCGTCGCGGGCATAGGTGATCTTTCCGTTACGGTTCCACTCGTATGTGGATACGCCGCGAACGCTCGATTCACGGCGAACGAGCTTGCCCGCGAGGTCATATTCGAACGTTTCATGTGAACCATCGTTTCGCGTCCAGCCAGACATTTGGCCGTCCGCGTTGTAGGCGTAGGAAATCCACGTCCCGTCCGCAAACGAAACCCTCGCGATCTTCCCTCGTACGTCGTAGTCGTATTCAGTGCGGGCGCCATCCGGATCGACCTCGGCGATTACTTTGCCCGCGAGGTCGCGCTCATAGCGACGAAGTGCGCCATCAGAAAGGAGTCGTTCAACGACGTTCCCGCACGCATCGTAAACGACAACCGATTCGTCATCGTCGTGCGACACCGATGTCACGTGTCCGAACGTGTCAAATGCCATGGTCTGCGTAGTCAAGACCTGCTCGGGCGACATCATGTGGAGCTTGGAGTCCCGGCTTCGGAAGTCGACTGTCGAGCGTGTCCTCCCACCCAGCGGATCCGTGACGGATTCCAGCGCGCCGTCGGGCGAGTACCCCATCTGCCAGGCGTGGCCGTCGGCATCAACTACGCCCGTAACACGCGAGAGCGAGTCGTAAGCGTAGGCGACATGTGCACCATCGGGGAGTTCAACATCGACGACGTTGCCCAGCTCGTCGTATGTGCGGCGAGATACGCGCCCCAGCGGGTCGGTTGCTGAGACGAGTTGTCCGGCGTCGTCGTATTCGAGCCGTGTGACGCCTCCATCAGGGGCTTGGAACTCAGTCAGGAACGAACTCGACCACGTGTATCGCCACGTGTTCCCGACCGCATCCGTATACGTGGCAAGCAAGCCGGCGTCTGTGTGCGTGTATGTCTTTCGCCCACCACGAGGAGAGATTTCTGCGACGACGTAGCCGGACTCGTCTCGCTCATAGCGAGTCGCATTGCCAAGGCCGTCCGTCATGGCGACGAGGTCCCCGTTGTCGTCATATGTAAAGGTCAGGCTCACGCCGGCGGGGTCGATTACCTCTCGGAGGAGGTCTCCCTCCCACCGATTGCGCGTAACGCCACCGCGAGGATCGGTGACGGTCTCGAGCTTGCGTGTATCTCCAACGTATGCGAAGGAGTAGACGCCACCGTTGGGGTCGACGGTTGTGGTGAGGCGATCGAGGTCATCCCACCCGTAGGTGATTTCTCCGCCAAGTTCATTAACGTGCCGCGAAACGAGGCCACGCTTGGTGTAGAGCGTGGTCTGCGTGGCACCGGAGCGAGACGTTCGAGCGATGACATTGCCGTACTTGTCGTACACCATCGTTTGCGTCTCGCCGGCGGAGTCAACCGCACGTACAAGACGACCGAAGACATCAGACACCCATGTGTCGGCACGCGTTCCGTCACGATCCGACGTTGATGTGACTCGCCCAGGCAGGTAAGAGAATCGGATCTCTCGGCCCTGCGGGGTGGTCTGGCTCGTCACGCGCCCTTCGGCGTCGTAGGTGTTGCGTACTTCGACGACGCCGGTCGCCGACGTCACCGTGGCAATCCGCCCGTCTACCCACTCGTAGCGGCGAGTGCCAAGCCCGCTCTTCGCGGACACGAGAGCGCCGGCGTCATACGAATACTCGACTGTCCGGCCGTCAGTTGCGGAAATCTGCGAGACCCGCTCCCCCTCATATGTGACGGTGATTCCGCGCCCGCGCGCGTCCGTGATCGCCCCGACACGTCCCTCTGAATCGTAGGAATACGAGACGGGAGAGCTGCTGTCGTAGTCAAAGCCGAGCAGGCGGCCGTCAGCGGCGAATAATCTGCGATGCCCAGCATTGTCGGTCAGAGCGTAGGCCGCCGTCCCGTCGCCGAACGTTAGAGATACTTGCTCGAGCCACCAATTGGCACGCTCGCCACGCCCGTACTGCCCGCGTTCGATTGGGAACCTGGTCTGTCGGCCATCAGCACGGAACCACACTGCGGCTTCGTCGTCGACAGTCAGGCACTCGTCCAGAACCGAGAACCAACCGGTGCCAAACCACGAACTGTGGTCGCCGATGGAGTTGTACATGCGCGTGAATTCGACATTCCCGATGACGAGATCGCGCTCAGGTTCGACGAAATTTCCGGTTGCTGCATTGACAGGGTCGGTCACATAGCCCGTTGTCGGTTCGATTCCAGAAATGGTCGCCGGTTCGACTTCGAGGTCCGTTCGAACCGCTCGTACCCCGGCGCTTTCCAAAGACGCCGTGAGCGCCGAATTCGGAACCGTGACGACGCCGTTGCTTCCAGCACGTTCGAAAGCTCCAGCAACTGTGTTGAGCCAGGAGGCGTCGTCGTCGTTTTCACTGAGCCACGTCCGCAAACTCCTGATAACGCCGCTCGCATTAAGGGTTCCGTATTTGCACGACTCCGCAAAGTCCGACAGCCGTCCCTCGAGATCACCAGGTTTGGTCGACAGATCAGAATTAAGGCCCGACAATCCCGCCGCCGCTGACCGCAGATCTTCAGGTACTGCCGACGACGTCCCATAGTTTGGTCCACCGCCCTCTCCGGGGGCTGGTGTTTCCCGAGTTTGAGCTGGCGGCGTCGGCGGTGTGATTGTCGGCGCTGGGTTGACGGTCATCCGTGGCGGGGCTTCTTGACCGACGAACCAGTCCCATGCCTTTTCCCACCAGTCGTCGTGCCTCGTAATATAGTCGCGTGCCGTCTGGCGCCGTTCGTTCTCTTGTTGTGCCGCCTCGGCAATATCCCTGACGCCCTGTGCAACAGAGCGTAAAGCTGACGCGATCTCAATCCGATCATCGCTCGCCACACCCATGTTGCTCGTGAAGAGTTCCGCGAAGTATCCCTTGAAGAATGCCGACGCCGTATTCTCGTGCGACGTTCGACTGGCTCCCTGGTTGTCGAGCGTGGTAGCTACCGAATCGAACGCGGATGCGACACTTGCTGCAACCGTGAAATCAAAATCCAGATCGTGCTCATTTGCACCTAGAGAAACCATAGGACCTTCTCCATTTCCTTCGACCTTCTAACAGGCATACTAATGAGTGATCACGTAGATACGAGTGCGACCTAGGAGGGAACTTCTATCCTAATTCCGCTCCTCCTACGAGGAAGCCTAACGGCGGCCAAAGAACGCGTCCACGTCGAAGCGGACAGGGTCGATGGTGATCTTCCTCATGGTATCGCCGTCCATAAATTCGACGTCGAGAAGGCGGGCTCCTTTAAACGCTGATTCCTTGACGGCCACCAAGTTATTCCGCTCAATTGTGAACGTTCCCTTGAAAGGGTGGTTAACTCGTAGCGAGTCTGCGGCGACGATGATCGCATAGGTGGCGTAGTAGTAGGAGCCGACCATCGCACCAATCCCGAAGACGAACGCGATCGTGACCGCTGCCCACTGCTTGCCCGCGCTCGCGTCACCCTGTCCCGTCACTACTAGGTAAATGCCGATGGCGATTGCCGCAATTCCAGCAAGAAAAGAAATAGCTGCGGCGCTCTTTGAGTAACTCTGGACTTCACCTAGCGCTTTTGGTTTCCGTGTGGCGATCACGATAGCTGCGCCCACCGGGACGAGGAAGCCGGCTGCGATCCAACCAACTGTCGATGGGGAGAACATGGATCAGTTCCTTTCGTCTCCTATGAATACGTCTGCACAGTTTCAGCGTAATGCAACAGCAATCAACCGCGGCGTAGCCGTTGTGCATCCTTATCGATGAGGATTGGTTCAAAGTCACCAGGGTTGACCAGCAACAAGCTCACATGAGTTTTCTCGTGCTCGTCGACGTCGGCGACGCCTGCCAGTGTCAACGCAACGATCTCGTCCGCTAACTTCTCCAAGGATCACGCTTGGTCGCTCCGCCGTCGATGGACTCGCATCCCACATCCAAAAACAGGTAGCCCGGAAAACCCGGGCCACCTGTTGTGAGAGCGACGCTTAGGCGCCGCCGCCAGCTTGGAAGATGTCTGCCGAAATCTTGTTGAGGTTTCCACGCAGCTCTTCGAGCTCGGCCTTGGCCTTGTCGAGGGCCGCCTTCGTCTCCGGCCACGTGTTGTTACGGAACTGCTCGGCGAGCGGGCCGTCCCACACGTTCGGATCCTGCAGAATCTTGCCCTGGTTATCGAGGGCCGTGATCTGGTCGGTGAAGCCACCAGTAATGATGTTCTGAATCTGGGTGATGGCGTCCTTAGCTTGCTGTGTTGAAAGTACGCGAGACATAAATCCTCCAAAGTACGATGGTGAAACCGCTTGTCGGTCCGTTTGTCAGTATAGGGGGTTGAACACGCCAAACGAAAGCATTCTTGTCCCCTTGGGGAACTACTAACCAGAATCAAAAGGGGGTTTGACCATATACACGGCATTCCGCTATCCATGAATAGGACCCGTCGTTCGTTTTGAACACCCCCGGCAAAATGGCCAATATGTTCACTTGCGCCCACCTTGGATATGATCGACATAGACATTAGCGGCCAACTCACTCAACCGTAAGGATCTTGTTGTGGCGACTCCCAGAGCAATCAGCACAGACGTCTGGAACAGCGCGATTGATAGCGCTTCTCAAGCCTTCAAAGACGCCTGCAACACACTGAAGTCGGCGCTAGAAACAGATGAAAGTTCGCGCCTTGCTGCTCAGCGCACGGCCGAGACTGATTTCAGAGGCTATTTCGCGGAAGTTTTTTCACGAAACGGCGGTGTCCGCGCGCAAGATAACGGCCGACTCTGTCAGGCGCTCCAAGCGATTAGCAGCGGCATTGAATCTGCACGCCAGTCCGCCCAAGGCGAACAACGCCGTATCGAGCGTGCACGTGAGTGGAAGCGTGAGCACGATGATTGGAAGGCTCGCCGCGAGAGCGGACTTATCCAAGGTTCCCTCCACGACTTTTTCCATTCGGAACCACAAATCGATACGAGTGATCTCAACCCGGGCGAGGCTCCACAGATTTCCTTCCCTGACACGGTTGTCAACAAGCCAGAGCTTCCTGCGGTAGGTACTGCGTATGTCGGCACACAAACCACAGCCGCACGGCCGTCAGATCTCGATTCCTTCGTGACGACCACAGCTGGGCTCAACTCCTCATTGCCCGGAAAGATCACGTCCATTGAATCCGCCTACTCCTCGTTCGAGTCATCGTGGAAGTTTAAGTCTGGGGATAAGGTCGTCAGCGGCATGGACGATTTCATTGCCGCAATTCGTAAGTTCAAGGACGCAAATACCAACGACACCGAGTGGATCCGCACAATTTCCGCCGCTTTCAAGGCCGCTGGTTCGGACAGTTCGGTTGTCTCGCTGTCTAACCATGCGCTCACCCTTGCGCTCCAAAACGCTGGCCAGGCCGATTCCGTTCACCGCGATTCCTTGGCAATCCCGAACGTTCAGCTCGCCGGCATTGTTCCCTCTACTGGCTACGCGGACGATCCGGTCAACACTGCAACCGGTAACTTCATCGAGCCAGAAACTGACCTCGCGTTTGGTGGCGGCAACGCAGGTCTCGTTCTCACTCGCATGTACAACTCGCTAACCGCAGTCGCGCAGCTCGATAGCGATGCGGACGCTCCGCGCGTGGGAGTTTTCGGTATCGGCTGGTCCTCTCCGCTTGATCAGTGTCTCGAGCGTCGCGAAGGGGCCTATGTCTGGGTTCGTGAAGATGGCCGTGAGATCGTCTTCAATGCTGATGAGACCACTGCCGCTGGTGCAGCATCCGGCTGTGCCACCCCGACGCGCGCCACGGAAGATAACTTCTGGCTCGAGTCTGACGGCAACGGTTGGCTTATTCGTGACAACGATGGCACTCGCTGGTCGTTCACGGCGTCTGGCCAGTGGACGAACACGTGGCTACGCCCAGGCTCCATCGTCACCGTCGAACGCGCCGAGGATGGCACCGTTGCCGCACTGTGCCACTCGCGCGGGCGTCGCATTGAGTTTGAATACGACGCCGATCGCGTCGTCGTCGTTCGTGCAAGCGATGGCCGCCGTGTCGAATACTTCTACAACAGCGTCGGCCACCTCACCGAAGTAAAGACTGGACGTGGTTCACGCGTCTACACCCATGACGAAGCAGGGCTCATCGAAAAGGTGATCTCGGCTTCCGGGGTTGTCGAAGCGAAGAACACGTACGACGCTTCGGGCCGCGTGACCTCCCAGCTCTCCCAGCACGGGCGAACCTCGCGCTACACCTACCTACCCGGGCGTGTCACCGAAGTGGCCGACATGGACGGCACTCGCGCCAACACCTGGATTTCCGACTCCAAGGGCCGCAACATTGCCGTCATTGACTCCGACGGCAATCGCCACTCCAAGACCTATGATCGCCGCGGCAACCTCATCCTCGAGCGCGACCGCGCCGACAAGGTTGCCGTCCATATCTATGACGATCGAGGCCACCGCACGCGCACGGTTCTGCCCACGGAGGCGGAGCTTCACTTTGAGTGGGACGACCAGGATCGTATTAGAGCCGTCATCGCGTCCAACGGTTCGACGACCATCTACGAGTATGTTGGCGAGGATCGCGACCCGTCGCGCGTTGTAGATCCGTACGGCGGGGTAACCCAGCTTGAGTGGGACAACGGCCTGCTCATGCGGGTCATCGACCCGGAAGGCGTGTCTCTGAGCTTCGCTTACGATGCGTATGGCGACATGATTTCCTTGACGAATGCCCGCGGGGACGTTGCGCGCCTAGTCCGTGACCACGGCGGTAACATCATCGAATCCATCACCCCGCTCGGCCACACGACGCGTTTTACCTACGACGAACGCGGCATCATCACGTCCAAGACGAACCCCGACGGCGGAACCTGGGTTCTCGAATCTGACGATGCCGGCCAGCTCACCGCGACTATCGACCCGACGGGCGCGCGTACCTCCTACTTCTACGAGTCCAACGGCGAGGTGCACCAGATCACCGATCCGCTCGGCCGCGTGACCACCCGCGACGTTGACGACATCGGCAATCCTTCCGCGATCACGCTGCCCGACGGCGATCAGTGGCTGTTCAACCACGACGGCCTGTCACGCCTGAAGTCTGCAACCGATCCCGACGGCGGAATCTGGCGCTACGAGCACAACGAAACCGGTGAGCTCGTGAAGACGGTCGACCCGACCGGCGTCGCCTACACCGTAACCGGCCGCCCGGAAGACGGGTCACTGACCGCAATTGACGCTAGCGGCGAGATTACTGGAACGATCGAGTTCGACTCGCTCGGCCGTCCGGTCAAGGGCACGAACCCGCAAGGCGATGCGGAAATCACCGCCTACGACGCCTGCGGACGCCCCTCGGAGTTCATCGACGCTGACGGCGGCCTGTCGCTCCTCAAGCGCGACCTCGCCGGCCGTGTCATCTCGTACACCAGCCCCGAGGGCCGCACGCAGACCATGGGTTACGACGAGTGCGGCCGTCTCGACACCGTTACCGCATCCGATGGCGCACGCACCACAATCACCTACGACGCCGATTCCCGGATCATCGCCGTGACTAACCCGGCTGGCGAGACGTCGTCGTACACATATGACGACTGTAGCCGCGTAACCGAAGCCCACGTGCCTGGAGCAGGCGTGTATCGGCGTCGTTACGACAAGCTCGGGCGCATCGTCTACGCCGAAGACCCAATTACCGGAATCCGTCACTTCGCCTACGACGCTGCTGGTCAGCTCGTTAAGGCAACGAACGGCCTAGGTGGTGAAACCCGCTACCGCTACGACGACCGCGGACGTGTCGTCGAGATCATTGACCCGCGCGGCTATTCCACCAAGCGCACCTACAACGCGCTCGACATGATCACCTCGGTCGAAGATCCGCTCGGCCGGACCACGTACGCCACCTACGACGCAGCGGGCCGTCAGACCTCGCAAACAGACGGCAACGGCGACACGACATCCCTCACGTTCGGTTCGAATGGCGCGCCATGTTCGCTGTCCATCAACGGCACGGTCATGACCGAAGCTGTTCGTGATGGCCGTGAAACCCGGATCACCGACTGGGCGCTTGCCGCAGGCGGCAAGCCGACCATCCACACCTTGACCTACGACCGTAAGGGCAAGCTGATCCGCAAGGTCACGACTTCGCCAACGGGCAACGCGGTTGTCTCGGAGTGGGCCTACGACCGCGACGGCCTGCGAACATCCTTCACCGTCGATGGTGACACGTCGTCGTACGACTATGACGCATCTGGCCGACTGACGGCGTTCACGCATTCGCGTTACGGCACCACGAATTTCACGTACGACGCCACGGGCCGCCTTATGCGCTCCGAGGGCGAAGAGGCGACACATTCGTGGACCTACGTGGATGGTTTCGTCGCATCGCACCTGCGCGAAGCAGGCGGTGAACGCGCCTCGACGGCGATCTCCCGCGATGCGTTCGGGCGCCCCGTCGTCGTCACGCACGACGACGCGACGATCGACTACCAGTACAACGACGCCGGTCAGCTCGTTGCCCTCCACTCGAACACGGGCGAAAGCCGCGGCTGGGACTTCGATTCCAGCGGGCACATGTTCTCATCGTGGCATCAGGAGGCCGACGGCGAGAAGAGGACCGAGCGTTACTCCTATGACGAGGCGAGCCAGCTCGTCTCGCAGGTGACAACGCGGGGCAGCCGAACTGTTGAGACCGGCTATGACTATGACCGCGCCGGACAACGCACGGCCAGCTACAGCTCTGATGGTCTGCGCCGCACGTTCACGTGGGATCCGAGTGGCTGGCTGACGCGCTATTCCGAGACACGCGCCGACGAGACAACTCTGAACATTTCGACAATCGTTGATGGATTCGGGCAGGTTGCGCGCGTGGGCGATCTGGATCTCGAGTGGGACCTCGCCGCCGCATTCCCGAGCCTGGCTCGCGTCGGCGATTTGGCCGTCGCAAAGCTACCTGGCGGCGGCATGCTGGCTGGCCATGCAGGCACGGATGGCGTGTGGCGGCAGATCGCGGGTGGCTCCACCCTCGACCCGTACGAAATTGCCGGGTTTAACCTGCCAGGTATGCCTGCCGGTTTCGAGCTCACAGCGGCGGGCCCGGCCATCGGCGGACACGTGTGGATGGGCGAGCGTCTCTACGACCCGACGTCGTCCAGCTTCCTGTCCGTCGACCCGATGCAGGCTCCGGCCGCAACCGTGTGGGCGTCTAACCCGTACAACTATCTGGCGAATAACCCGCTGAGCCTGACCGACCCACTGGGCCTATCTCCGATCACTGACCTGGAGGTTATCAATACCTTCAACGCGAACGCCTCAACCAGTAAATGGGAGTATGTCGCAGCCGGCTTCGCAGTCGTAGGCGGAATCGCCCTCATGAGCGTGGGTGGCCCAGCTGCCATAGCACTCGCCGCTGTTGGTGGAGCAGCTTTCAGTGCCGGAACTACTGTCGCAACCCAAAAGTTCTTCAATGGCAACGTCAATTGGCCGCAGGTTGGCGTCTCGGCCATCGTTGGCGGTCTGACCGGTGGTTTCGGCGGCTGGGCAAAGACCGCTTCAATGTCGGCAAACGGTGCGAAATCCCTCGCAACCATTGTTGGCGTCAACGCAGGAGTCGGTGGGGTGTCCTCCGCAACGATGTACAGAGTCCTGACACCTGCGGATGAACGGAGCCTACAAGGCTACGTTGCAGCTTTCATTTCCGGTGGACTTACGAGTGGAATTTCAGGAGCTGCCGGACCAGCGGCCGGAACTCTTGGAAAGGCGCTGACGGGTAGCGCAACCGGCTGGCAGACCACATCCATTCAATTGGGAATGAACTATTTTGCAGGATTCTCCGGATCGGTGACAAACGACATCCTCAACAACCGCGAAATAAATTACTTCAATGCGGGTTTTACGGGCGGAATGAACAGCGTCCTTTCGTACGGAACAGGTAAGTACCTGGCCGATCAGCATGGCGTTTCCACACTCTCTCAGGCTTCGTATTTTGGTGTGCGATCTCTCAGTGGCCTCATAAATCCCGTCGGCTCAAACGCAGGACGTCTCGCAGAAGGCGTTATCGGAGGTTCCTTAATAGGAGGAGTTGCCGACTATCTTGAGGACGCTCTCGGTATCAAAGAGAACCTCCAGGAGATGATAACCAATGGCCCGTAGAAGACTGGATGACAGCTCTTCGTTACGACGCAGAGTATTGCTCACAGTACTCATTTCTCTCGTTCCACTGCTCGCATTGTTTTACGATTTGTCGCCAAGTAGTGTGATCGCAGCCGTCATCTTGGTAGGCATCTTTACTCTGCTCTCGGTGGCACTTTACGTCACATCGTCTGTTTGGATTGTGATTCCCTATCTGGCCGTGACCTTGTTGGGTTTTGAGATCTTGTCTCCCATTATCGGCGAGGATCCTTGGCCATTCAGTTATGCGTGGATTGTAACCGGAATCGGACTGTTCCTTATCTGGGGCAGTTGGTTCTCCGTGCACAAACGCTTGCACCATGCACTTTCTTGGATTGTTCTTTCTTTGCTCGCAGGAATCTACGGAATCGTGCTTCCTCTCGCCAAGGGTGTTGCCATAGAACAGGTACTTCTGTGGTGTGGTGGCGGCCTAGCCACTGGCGTACTCGTGTCTGCGATCGGAAGGAAGTTCCGCTGGATCTTAACGATTGTGGGGATTCCGCTGATATCCGCCCTCCTAGGGGGCGAAGGACTCCAAATTCTCAGTTTCGTCGCTTTCGGCTGGCTGTCGTCATATGTCACCGCGTGCTTGCTCGGCGATGAATCGATAACCGAGCAAGGACACAAACGCACGCAGTAATTTCTTAGTTCAGATCTCGGTCGATGCGCTGGCCAGCCACGCTCATCTTTCGCATTCCGGATCACACATCACCTAAACGAGGTCGACGGCGTCGTCGGCGCTCTAACTCTCGTGGCCCACGATGTCGAACGTGTTCGATGACAGGTTCGAGAAGTTGCCAACTTGGGTGATGACCTGGCACTGGCTCGCAGGGCGCAGAGCCATGACGTACAGGCCGTCGCGGCTCACCGAAATAGCGCCCGCACAGCCGTCAGAGAAGCGAATGTTGGACTCGACACCCGCAATCTTCTCCACGGTTTCCGTGAGTCCGCCCTTGTGCGGGCTGACGTAAATCGGGTTGACCTCGTCGAGGCCGCTTGGCCACACGGGCAGCAGAGTCACCGTGATCGGCTCTCCGCTGCGGATCCGGTTCGCGACCTGGGGTTCGATGCCAACGAGCCGCTGGGCCGGGTAGGACGTCGACACGGTTTCCGGATCGGCCAGTAGCGACGCCGTCAAGTTCGTGTTCTCCCCCAACCACTCTTGGACCCCGCTCGCCTCAAACTCCTCGTCCGCAATGGTAAACGTACCCGTCAATGTGACGGGACCTCCAGGCTCGACGACCCCCGGGTCCAACGCCCATCCGCACGAATGCGAAATGTACGTGGTTGCAGCAACGTTACGCTTTTGCCCAGGAAGATCCCACGCGACGTCCGGGCACCGCCCGCCAACCTCGACAACCTCGAAGAACGGCCCCTCAAGCGCCACCTTGTCGGAGGCATACGTGATCGAAATGCTCATTTCTTTCGTCGCCGGGTCGAACGTTGCCTCACGGCTGATGCCCAGCCCGGCTGGCGTCGGGCGATCCTGCGACGAGACGGTGACAGGGTCCGCCACGATCTCTTCTTCCTTGTTCGACATCGCCGAGTATCCGATGCCAATCAAGGCAGCCGCTGCCGCCAGCGAACCAGCGCCGATGAGGATCGGCTTCCAGGGCAGCTTCGAGCCAATGCCCTTCTTCTGCTTTTCTTCGCGCTTTACTGTTGGCTCCGGCTCCGCGGCGAGCGCAGACTCTCGCAAAACCGTCTGGTTCGGCGCCTCGCCGAGGTCTGGAACGATCGTCGGGTACGCCGAGGTGAAATCGGCGGTATCGACCTTGCGCTCCGGTTCGGGAGCCGGTTCGGCTACACCCGGGCGGAGCACCGTCATTGGGCCATACGACACCTCGAAGTTCTCCGGCGCGATCGTGGGCTCCAACGCGGGTAGCGCCTTCAATGTCGGCTGCAGAGCCTTCAGCTTCTCCAGCGCCTCATCAATCGTCATACGCTGATGCGGTCGCTTGTTAAGAAGCCCGTCCACGACCTCCCACAGTTCAGGAGTCACGTCGAGCGGAGGCACTGTCGCAGTCACGTGCCGGTGCGCGATCGCATAGTCCGAGCCGACGCCCGCAAACGGCGTACGCCCTGCGAGTAGCTCATAGAGAAGAATGCCCACACCGTACGCATCCGCAGGGAATGACGCCTCGCCGCGCTCAATCAACTCCGGCGCCAGATACTCCGGCGTGCCCACCAACGACGTCGACCTGCTTGCCCCCTCGGTGACAAGCCGCGAGATTCCAAAATCAGTGAGCTTGATCGAGCCGAGCTTGCCCTTCTCCCAGTCAGGCTTCAGCAGCACGTTGTCAGGCTTGATATCGCGGTGCACGACGTTCTTGCCGTGGGAGATGACCAACGCCTCGAGCACGTGGCGAGCCACCGTTGTCGCCGCAAACGGTGTGAAAACCTTACGGTGGTTCAGGACCTCGCGTAGGGACGGACCCTCGACGAATTCCATGATGATCGCGAGCCGCGAACCCTCAACCACCATGTCCTTGACCTCGACGATCGGCTTACCGACTAGGTCCAGCAGAATCGACCGCTCCTGGATAAACCGGGCCACGAGGTCGCGATCCTCGGCGTACTCTTCGCGCAAGATTTTTGCGGCGACGATGCCGTCGGTCCGCTTATCTTTCGCACGCCAGACCGAACCAGCCGCGCCACCGCCAATGCGGTCGACGAGCACATAGTTCGCGCCGAGATCCATCGACATTATTGCTATTCACTCCGCTCAGATTCGATGTCTGCTGTCGCAGCCTGAACAAGCTGGGCAATACCGCCCTGCACGGCGTATCCACGCCCCGGACGCATTTCCACGGGCGCCCGGCGGGGAAGCCGTACGCCGAGGAGCTCGCCGTCGTAGTCCACGTTTGGCTGCAGAAGGACGCCACAGCGCGCGCGGCGAATCGTCTTCGTCCAGTGACCGTACATGGTTCGCAGATCGTCGGCTCGTCCGGCCGCCACGATATGCGTGTCGGGGCCAGCGTTCTGGATCAGCTGGGTGATGAGCCCGTCAGAGTCGTCGAACTGTTCGGCGTCGTCGATAAGGATGACGGTCGGAACAGTCTGGACGCGCGCTGACACGAGGAACTCTGCCGCGTCGTCGGTGTCGGCAACCCTGTCGAAGTCCGTCTGGTGAACGGGCGACCGGCGCCCGCCCAGTGCCCACACCTCAAGCGGCTGGCCTTGCTCACGCGCAGCAGCGCGCAGTGACTCGCCGATACCGATGAGGACGCTCGACTTTCCGGAGCGAACCGGACCAGCGATGAGCATATGCTCGCCCTGATACAGCGCCACGCTCATCGGGCGCAAGTCCGCTTCTGCGATGCCGATCGGAACCTGCCACGGCTCGCCCACAACGGAGCCCTTGCCCTTGAGCTCGTCGACCCACACACGATCCTGTAGCAGCGCAATAATTGGCTGTTTAGTCGGCAAGTGGTCCCACTTGTCGCGGATTGCCGCGGCCGCAGCGGAGACGCCCAGAGGCGGCGTCGCGATATGGGTTTGGAGTTTCGTCGATGAAAAAACAGATCTGCCCGGATCGGGGGCCGGGATATCAGGACCGCGAATGCCAGCGATCGAATAATCGTACGGGTCTGCGAGGCGCAGGAGCCAGCGCTGGGTCGTCACGTCTTCCATCTGGCTCGGCACGGCCTTGGCGCGAGTCGTCGTCACAGCGAAGTACATTCCCACCGACGGGCCGTCCGCATACACCCTGTAAAAGTTCTCGAGCAGAGCCATGCCCTCGCCGTCTTGGTACTCGTCACGCATCGCGGCGAGGCCATCGACCAAGATGAGTGCCTTGCGGTGCTCACCAGGGTTGGCCTTGCGGCGGGCCATCTCCTTGCGCATGAACGTGACCAGACGGCCAAGTAGCTCCGAACCACCGGCGCCACTGCCGGCAAACCCGCCCATGTGCGGGAGCTGCTGAAGAGCCGCGAGGTCGCTGGAAGCGCCCATATCAATGACGAAAATGTCCAGCTCGTCGGGCCCGAGTGTATCGGCGGCCACAAGCGCGAGCGAGGTAAGCGCCGTCGTCGTTCCCGAACCCGGAACGCCCATGATGAGAACATTGCCCTCGCGCGTGTCCCAACCGTCGCGGAACTGACGCTGGTTGTCCGGGTCGTCGGCGACCGCCACCATGATTTTGTCATCGACGATTCCGCCCGACGACGGGACGGGCTTCCCATCGTGGACGCGCGCCTCGTCTGGGACCGGCAGAGAATCGAGCTCGAGATTGACGCGCTCGCCGAGAGCCTCCGGCCATACGGGCCTCGGCGGCGCAAAACCCGCCTTCTCGTTCGCTTCAACGATCGTGTCAATGAGGCAATCAAGATCGTTGGGCGTACCCTTCGGCGGCTTCGCAGGCGCCCGCTGCGCGGGATCCGTTCCCACGACGACCTCGTCGATCTCAATCGCGGCCTCGTCCACGTGGTCCGAGTATCCGGTGATAAGCGCCGTCTGGATTGGCGAAATATCATCCTCACCGAGCTTGACGTACGCACGGCCGCGCTGCTCGCGCGAGATCGACGACGCCACGGGCACGCCGATAACGTTCGTCGAATCCTCCCGGCTCTGTACACGGAGCGCAACGCGCATATTCGTGTTCGCGAGGATGTCGTCATTGACGACGCCAGCCGGGCGCTGGGTCGCGAGAATCATGTGAACGCCGAGCGTTCGTCCGACCGCCGCGACCGACACGATGGAGGTCAACACGTCGGGGAAATCCTTCGCGAGCTGCGCAAACTCATCGATGACGAGGAGGAGCCTCGGCATGGGCTCGGGCGGGTTCGTCGCAAGGTAGGCGTCCAAGTTGTCGACACCCTCGCCGGCCGCCGCGAACTTCTTCTGGCGGTACTCCATCTCTGCTTCGAGCGCCTTGAGCGCGCGCATGGCAAGCTGCTCGTCTAGGTTCGAGATCGTGCCAATCGTGTGCGGAAGCTCGTTACATGCTCCGAACGCGGCGCCGCCCTTGAAGTCGATAAGAATGAAAGTCAGGTGCTCAGGATCGATGCGCGCGGCCAGACCGGCCACGAACGTGCGCAGGAACTCAGATTTACCGGAACCCGTGGTTCCGCCGACGAGACCGTGCGGGCCGTCGCGAACCAGATCCAGCGAATAGGTGCCAGCCTCGCTGACGCCCACCGGCGTGTTGTATCCGCGCG
Source organism: Trueperella sp. (assembly GCF_043424875.1). Taxonomy (NCBI): domain Bacteria; kingdom Bacillati; phylum Actinomycetota; class Actinomycetes; order Actinomycetales; family Actinomycetaceae; genus Trueperella; species Trueperella sp. Next base: position 18,712 of record NZ_JBHWPL010000032.1, read on the forward strand.
TAGTCCGCCACTGTTTAAGGATCGAGTCAGGCGAGAGTTCGCCGAGCTCAAGCAGCGGCAGCATATGAGCCATGCCCGGCAGTGTCGCTCCAGGAAGCTTTAGTTCGGGATCGTCGAAGTGAGCAAGGTTCTGAGCAACATACTGCGCCGATTCCTCGGTGAGTCCGGCCATGAGCACGTTGTCGATAGTCTCACGGATCTCCGGGCGCTTGACCACCGCGGCCGAGTCTTGCCCCACCTCGACGACGCTCGTACACGACGACGGCAACTGGTCCTCGGACTCCGCGAGCACGATGCCAGAGACCGGAACAGTCTTCGTACGAGGAGAGCTATCGCCAAGCCTGCGGCGGCCGTGTCCGAGCAGATCACGAACCACGGACTCGCGGCCCTCAAGGAGAATGTCAGAGTCGATAACGAGGAGGAACGACTCGGCAATCTGACCGTCGATCGAATCCCGCAACTGGCTCAGCATGCGCTCAGAACGCCGCGTATCAAAACTGATCCACTGGCGCCCCTGACTACCGTCGTCGAACCGCGTGTGCGGGAGCCAACCTGCCCAATCCCACTCGTCCGCGTTACGCGAATCGGCAAAAATACCGATCGACATGTCCGCCGGCCCAAGGTGCGTTGCCGCTTGCGCGAGCAGGCTTCGGGCGAGTGACAGCGACGCCTCACGATCACCATAAATTCCGACGACGCCGCCGTCCTTCAGGTCGACCTCGATCGGGAAGTTGTCGATCGTAGCAGCTTCTAGAATCTCGTCAACCTCATCCTCGTGCTGGGAACCGGCATTCCGGTCAAGCGGAGGATTCCACGGCTGCGAACCAAGGCCCACGTGCAAAGACAAAAAGTCAGGCGTACCCACCCGTCGCTGCCACATGCGGGTCGACGGCAACGACGAACGGATCAGACTCACACCCGGATCGGGTGCGACCTCAAGCGCGCGATCGCGCTCCTCATCACCCGCAAGGCGAATGGCCTCCCGGAATTCATCTAGTGCGTTCGCGTACCTCTCCTCTTCGCCGACGCTCTCCTTCTTGAACCGACGTTTATTCTCGAAGTAGGTACCGAGAGCGATCACCGGCGACAGCAAGGCAAATAACGCAAAACGCGGGTTGCCCATGATGAGGACCATCGCTCCGGCCAGGATAAGCGGGGAAAAGATCGCCGCCCAAGAGAAGTTCGAGGGCTTCGTCGGTTCCTTCTTCTTCGGCGGAGTAACCGGCTTCGGACCGGGCCTCATACCCGGCCGCGGCGGACGGTTGAATGGCACGGTCCGCACGGCCGTAATGTTGGGAAGCGAGCCCGGGGCGGGTGCACGCGGTTCGTCGTCCTGGTATGACACCGTGACAGCCGCGCCACCAACGACGACGGTCGTTGACCCCTTACCGAGGACCATTCCTTCCTCGGAGACGCGCTGATTGCCAATGTAGGTTCCGTTTGACGAGCCTAGGTCGCTGACTCGCAACGCCCCGCCCTCAACGCGGAACGACGCATGCGCCCACGATGTACTCGGCGAATCAATGTGGAGATCCACGTCCGGCGCACGCCCAACGACGACGGCCTTGCCCTCGCGCAACGGCTGCGGCAAACCAAGATCCGCGCCGCCCGACACTCGGATGGTCCACCCGTCGTACAGCTTCGCGATCGGGCGTTCCTCGTCCGAAACCGTGGCGCCGTCGAGGAGGGCGACCTCCTCGATCGGCGTCGTCGGGTCGAATGCTCTGCTATCAACCCACACTCTTCGGGCAGGCCGAAAGCCGAGGGCTTCCTCGACGAGATCCGCGAGGGACATCTCCCAATTGGAAATGTCTAGCCGAAGGACCTTCTCAACACCACGGAAAGCAAAGCGAACACGCATGCGTCAACCTTCCCGCTTTTACGCGTTATTGTGCAAACCAGAACATCAACGGGGTCGAGCTCTCACGGAGGTTCGGATCCTGCGTGCTCGCACGGAGCACAGACATGAGTTCGGATTCAACACCGGTCGCCCCGAACGTCGTCGTGCCAAGGACCGTGCCGTCGGCAGTCGTGATCTCCAGACCTGTCAGAGACTGCTCAATGTCCGCAGGCTCGACGCTCTTCGCGTCCGCCGCAGCGCTCGCAATCGCGACCAACGCATCATGGCTGAGACCGTCTGCATAGTCCTTCGACTCGGCAAACGTCGCCTCGTCCAGAAGGTTGCGCATACCGGCGTCGTCCATCAACCGAATTGCCGTGAAGAATACGGCGGCCGCACCTCCGGACCTGTCCGCCTTCAGGGCAACCATATCCACCGATGGCAAGCCGAGGGTCGTGAAATCGCCAAACAGCACGCCTTCACTACGCAGCCTGTCGATGAACGCAGGAGCGTCCGCGTGGTTGGTGAAGAACACCGGCACGGTGATCGCGCGGGACTGGATTTCCGAGAGGATGTTCGACTCGAACGTTGACGGGCCGTTGATAACGATCGCGTCAAGATTGAGTTCCTCATCCATGAAGACCTGGAAAATCTCATCGCCGAGCTCAACGAAGTCCGTGTTCTCGTCATACGTCATGTACTTCGCGTTCGGAATGTCGGCCAGCGATCCGTCGAAATCGATGACAAGGTTTTCCGCGTAACCACGATCCGTCAGCTCCTTGCCAAGCATGTTAGCCGCGGTTGTCTTATTCGCGCCCATCGTCCACACGCCGTCAGCCGTGGACACGGCATCAGCCTCGTACGGGAAGATCGCCGGGATCCCAGCCCCGCGGGCCGCATCCGCAATCGCGCTCGTGTGCGGACCAGCCGTGCCGACGATAATCGCGCCGACGCCCTGGTTTTCCAGATCGTCAACCGCGCGCTGAGCGCCCTCAACCGTTCCGCGATCATCAACGGGGATGATCTCGATATCCGAGCCACCCTCCGCGAGGCGATAATTGGCAACCTGCATGCCCTCGGCGGAGCGAAGGTAGGAGGACTCAACGAGCGGATCGCCCGTCAAGCTATAGACGACACCGACCTTGAGACCGTCCGGGACTTTCGCTTCGATCGGCAGTGGGAACGTGGACACGCCCTTCCCGGCGATCTCGTCATCCGACTTGATGAGGTTCGCTACGACAATTCCGACGCCGACGAGGACGGCCAGCGCTACAGCAACAATTGCAATGATCTTCTTACGCGTCACTTGTCGCCACCAAGCGTGAACGAGTACACGGTCGTGTACTGGATAGTCGGGTTCTCGAGAGTCGCGAACGGCGGCATCGTCTGGTAACGAGCAGCCGCGGCACGAGTCTGAGCGGAGAGCATCTTGTTATCTCCGAGGTTCTCGCGCTGCAGGTTCGCGAACTCCGTCGTCGTCTCGCTGACAGTCGCGATCTGCGTGTCTGCAAGGCTCGTCGACGCCGCCGACGATGCGATGATGCCCAGGAGGCCAGAGCCTTCGACCGAGTTCACTCCGATGTCGTTGAGGACGCGTTGGATGTCGTCCGTCAAAAGGGCGTTCGAGGCTTGAAGATCAACGACAGCGTTTGAGACGTTACCTTCAATGCCTTGAAGACCGATGTCGAGGACCTCTTGCATCTGCGCGGTCATGACCTCGTTGACGTCGGTCAGCTCAGCCTGTGCGGCAGTGGCAGTGATGGCGCCGGTCGTTGCGATGTTCCCTGCCGAGGCGTTCATCTGGTTGATGATCGACATGAACGCGGCGTCAATAGCGGTCACCGTCTGTGCGCGCTGGCCGCTCACCGCACCGATCGACTCATTGATCACCCCGTAGAGCTCGAGCCCTATGTCGTCCCGCTTCTCTTCAAACAGGTTCTCCATCCGGTCTTGGGTGTTCTGGTAGTTCAGGTTCACCACGTTCACAGCCTCAACCGCCTCCTGCGTCGAAGCTTCGAGCGTCGCGTAATCTTCACGCAGCTGGGTGATGGCGTCGACGCGCTCTGTGTCCGAGATGGCAAGCTGGAGGGACGCCTCGTAATCTGCAACAGCGGCCTTGAGATCGACAAGCATCGCGAACTGGTCCGCGTTGTCACCCTCCGCGATCCGGCTCGTAGCAACGACGACGGAGTTCCACGCCGTGAGGTTATCGTTGGCGAGGGTCTCGAGGGACGTGGGCAGCCTGTGTGCCGGCCCGCGGAAACGCTCCCCGTAGCAGCTCGTGTTGGACACGTACTTGAGGATTTCGTCGATTTCGTCCTTCGTCAACGGCGAATTACGCCAATCAGGCGTGGGCTCTGGCGTGCTCTCACCTGGCGCCGTCGGCTCGGTCGTGCCCGGGTCAACAGGCTCAACTGGTTCAGGGTCGACAGGCTCTGCTGGTTCAGGGTCGACAGGCTCTGCTGGTTCGGGGTCGATAGGCTCTACTGGTTCGGGGGCCACAGACTTAACAGGGACGACGGCACACACGGCGTTGTGAATGTTCTGACGTGCAGTGACCATGTCGTTCACCGCGGCCTGTCCTAGCTGCGCGGTCCTGTTCAGATTGTCGAGCTCGGTTTCAAGCTGCGTAATCTTCTCAGAAATCTCATCAAGGTTCTCTTGCGACTGTTCCAACGTGGTGATCGACGGGTCAAGCTCCGCGACCAAGACATGAAGGTTCGCCACCGAGTCGGTCGCCTGCTCGACAGCATTGCCGTCAAGACCGGCGACGATCTCAGCGGTGTCCTGACCGAGCTTGTAGAGCATCGACGCGAACTCTTCCTTTGCGCTATACAGCTGGCAGGTGACGGAAGTCGGCGCGTCCTGGCACAGCTCGGCGACCGTCTCCGGTGTGACCTCTGTGTCAGTTGGAATGTCCGGTCCGAGAATATCCACGATCTGTTGTTGGATCGCTCCCTGGCATTGCTGCGTCGCATCCGCGTAAGCGCCGAGAAGCGCGCTGACCTTCAACAGGCTTCCGTAAATCGTCTGCGCCTCTTCGCCCGGGTCGACGACGACGGAGCATCCCTGCCCATCCGTTGCAAGCCTGGGCACACTCTGCTCCGGATTACCGATCAGCGCGGACACTGCCGCCGTCGTGCTCTGAATCTGACCGGTCACGGCCGAATTCGAGGTCTGCAAGACTGTAGTCATTGCAGAATTCAGCCCTTCAAGCGTGGACCTCATCGAATCGGTCGAGGCCGTAATCGAGGCGATCGACTGCTGAAGATCAGCAATCGTCTTCGTGCCAACCGTGTCAGCAGAGGCCTGAAGCGTTTGACGAGCCTCGGTAATGATCGTTCCGGTTTCAGACAGGATGCCGTCAAGTTCCGTCATCAACGTGATCGTGTCACCAATGAGCTTGGTTTCGGACGCGCCACGCGGACCGAATGCGCCAGCGACCAGCTGGCCCATCGACGGGTCAGACACGTAACCAGGCTGGACCGTCAGATCGAACTCCGGCACAGTAAAGTCTTCGACGTCCGCGACGACGGTGAACGTCGTCGACGCAGGCAGCTGCGGCGGAGCGAGGATCGTCGCCCACTGCAGCTGGGAGTTACCCTCTTCGTCCTGGGAAAGAACACCATTCGTGACTGTGTCGGTCGATCCCGGAGCGCCGGTCACAACCTGCCCCGGCGAGATCCCCAGATTCGTCGATGCGACCACAGTCAGCGGTGCCCCAACAAGCTCGACACGACGGCGACCCTGGCCACCGACGTCGTAGGACATCTCTTCCGGCTCCAACGTCAGATTCTGGATCGAGAGCTGAATGGTCACACGACCCGTGTACCCTGCAAGGTCGTTCAGGTCAGTGCCACGCGAGTCAGGCGTGCTGTACGTCGTGAGAACACGAACCGGGAGGAACTCCATGACCTCAGCGGGATCGTGGCCCTTCGTCGTCGTCGAGCTTTCCACCTTGTCCGAATACGTCAGGGAAATCTGCGTATCCGAAATGGTGTTGATCGAGCCATCTGCGCCAAGGCCGACGTCCACAGACTGGAGCACACGATCAGACTGCTGGGTATCGTCATCTGCTGCTAGAGCGGGAGACGCTACTGAGGTGAGAGTCAGCGCAAGGGCAGCGGTTGCTGCCACAGTGACCTTGCGTGTCAGTGCGGTGAAGGAAACCATTCCAATCGTCCTTTCGACAATGTCGATAACGGTGAGTACGACACTGCGCGGCGGGTCCGATACTCGCCAGCGCGGCCATTCATACCGACTATTAACAGTATCGGCTATGGCCGCCCTTTTAGGCGCCATCTCACAGGGAATTAGTGCCCACTTCACACTGTGAGCAGCGGTTCACTACACGTGCGGACGCTCTAACGACCGCCGAAGCGGCGTGGCACCATGATGACCCTCTCCCGATCCCATGGCTGCGCCCAGTCGGCAAGTTCCAACAACCCGTCGAGCAGCATGGCAGTAAAACCCCAGATCACAAGGTCACCGTAGACGAACGCGGGCCCCTCGTGTCCGTCGAAATAATGCCAGGTACCTCGGTTCACGGGATCCGAGAGCGCACGCACCGGCACCGCGTGAATCGCGGTCACCTCGCTCGGGTCTGGAACCATCTCGAGCGGCGCCGCGGATTCCCACACGCCAACAACGGGCGTCACCGCGAATGACGTCACCGGCAGCGAGCTCGCGGGTAGCCGCCCGAGTACGCGCACTCCAGCCGAGTCGATTGCACACTCCTCCGCGGCCTCGCGCAACGCAGTCTGTTCGGGAGTCTCATCGCCATCACGGCTCCCGCCCGGGAAACTCACCTGGCCCGCGTGCTTGCGAAGATGTGCCGCACGCTCCGTGAGGATGATGCGCGGGCCGCGCGGATCGTCGTCGTCGGAGAGAAGAATGAGGACGGCCGCCTTCCGCATCCCCTTCCCGGGAACCGGATGGCGGCCATCCACAATCGCGTCCGCGTGATCGAGCGCGGAGGCGAGCTGGTCAAAGACACTCACGCCGGGCTAGTCCTCAAACAGGGTTTGCGGAACCAACGTGCGCGGGCGCCACACGACCACATCGCGGCTGGTGCCGGGCATGTGAGCGCGAAGCGTCTCACGAAGGTGCTCGCGGCGGTCGGACATGAGCACGTCGCCAGCCGCATCGGCGGCGAAAACTCGCGAGAGGCGACGGTCGTAACGCGTGAGCTGGTCGTGAAGATACGCCACGGTCTCGCGCAACTCGGCCACTTCCTCCTCGGCTCGTGCTCGGGCGCGCTCAGCTCGAACAGCCGCGCGCTCGGCCCGCTCAACCTTCGCTTCAAGGTCGAAGATCTTCGCGATGCCTGCCAGGCTCACGCCCTCGTCCTGTGAAAGGCGCTGGATTTCCACGAGCTTGTCGACGTCGTTGAGGGAGTAGCGCCGGCCTCCGCCCTTCGTCCGCTTGGCCACAACAAGTCCCATGCGATCGTACTGGCGAACCGTTTGAGCGTGCATTCCGGCCAGCTCAGCTGCCACTGTCACCGACAAGATCGGGGATGTTCTCGGTACTTTTGCCATGTCTCCTCCTCTCCTACAACGTCACTTCTTGTTGGGACGGGCGCACACACCCGCACCCATCTCCTTAAATCTTAGCCAGATCGTGGAACTCGCGGCGCGGATCTGCTTCGCTCGATACCTCGCGGAACTTCTCCACGGCCTCGCGAGCCTCATCCGAGAGTCGCTTCGGCACAACGACCTTCAGGCGCACGTACATGTCGCCAACGGAACCGCGCTTGTTGTCGATTCCCTTGCGGCGCACGCGCATCACCTTGTCGCTGCTCGATCCGGCCGGCACCTTGACCTTGACCTTCTTCCCATAGATCGTCGGCACCTCGATCGTGGCGCCAAGTGCCGCCTCATCGAAAGAGACCGGCACGTTGACGTACACGTCCTTGCCGTCCACCTCGTAGACGGGGTGCGGCTCCACGTTGACAGTCACGAGCACGTCTCCCTGCTCGCCACCATTCGTGCCGGGCCGTCCCTTGCCCTTGATGCGGATCTTCTGGCCGTTCGTAATTCCGGCGGGGATCTTCGCGGTCACCTTCTCGCCGTTCGATGTGACTGTGACCGTGGTTCCGTCCACAGCCTGACGTAGCGGAATTGAGATCGACGCCGTCACGTCGGCTCCCTTTTCCGGGCGTCGGCGTGAACCGAACCCGCCAAAGCCACCGAAGCCACCGCCCGTGTTCTGTTGCGGGGCACCGGCGCCGAACATCTGCGAGAGGATGTCATCGAAACCGGGCGCGTCTGCGCCGCCAGTCGAGTAGCGGAAGTTTCCGCCTCCACCGCCACCGAAGGCGCTGAAGATATCTTCGAATCCGCCTCCGGATCCTGAGGAGAAACGTGGGCCGCCGCCTGCCATGGCACGAATCGCGTCATACTGCTTTCGGTCATCCTCATTCGAGAGCACCTGATAGGCCTCTGACGCTGCCTTGAACTTGTCTTCTGCTGACTTGTCGCCCGGGTTGCGATCCGGATGGTACTTACGTGCGTACGAGTTGTATGCCTTCTTGATCTCGTCCTGGGTCGCGTCCTTTTTCAGGCCAAGCGCGGCGTAAAAGTCCTTCGTCATCCAATCTTGGCTAGCCATTGTTCACCTCCTTGCTGCGAAGCCTGCGCTTCGCCGTCGTATTCAAAAATCTGGTGCCGCCTAGTCGCGGCTGCGCCTCACTCAGGGGACACCACGCCCACACGAGCCGGGCGGATCACCTTCGAGCCCTGGCGGTAGCCGGGCTGGATGAGCTGGGCGATCTGCTGGCTGTCGACGTCCGCGGACGTCTGGTTCAT
>NZ_JBHWPL010000033.1:0-9910 GCF_043424875.1 Trueperella sp.
AGTTGAGTAGCTACCTCTTGATGGTTGAGCGGCGAGTTCACTCCCTGACCGGCGCCGACGGCGTCGCAGAGCTCGAAGATCTATCCCGCTTCCTCCTTCGATCTGAAGCAATAGCGTCCTCGCAGATCGAGGGAATCGCGCTGGCCGCAAAGCAGATTCTGCCTCGCCTCGCGGGATCGCCAGTGCTGACAATCAAGACCGCAAGCGAGATCCACGACCTGTCACTTCAAAAGGCCTACGACGCACTTATCCAACTCAAAGAGGCCGGCATCATGACGACGAAGAGCATCGCGCGCGGCACCCACGCCTACATCGCGAACGACGTTCTTGACCTGATTACGACGTCGTCGCCCTAGTTATCGTCGCCGTCGTCACCGTCGTCACCGTCGTCACCGTCGAACGTCACCGCGGGGATGCCGTCAAGGTCGAGCCACGTCGCCGAGTCGTACCAGTTGGAACCGACCACAACGCCGAGGAATTCAGGCTCTGCGCCGGCCAAGGTCGGGAAGACGATCACAACCTCCACCGACTCACCGGGTTCAGGTCTGAGGTACATGTAGGGATCGTCCCGGTCTGACAGGTTTTCTGACCGAAAGTACATGTCGTCGCTTGTCTGCACGAAGGATTGGAATTCTTCGGTGATTCTCACGTCGTCATCAGCATTGTTGGTGAGGGTCGCCTCGATCACCGTATGTTCCAAATCCCCGGTACCCCACGGGTAGTAACCGTAGACGCCGTCGCCCGTATTCGGATCGTAGCGACCCACGCCCGTGACCTCGAGAAGCAACTCGCCATTGGCGTTCGTGGCGGGAATGATGAACGTCGCGCCGTCGAGCTCGGGAGCCTCCACCGGTTCGGTCGGCCCTGGCGACGGCGTCGCGCCACCACCCTGCCCCGCGGGCGTGGCGGGATCGAGCGGGGCGTCAGCTTTGACCTCGGGGCCGCGCAGCACGGCAACGCTCACGATCACGCCGGCGGCGACCATCGCGAACGCGATCAGAACCGCAATCAGCGCCCTGACCGGCTTCCAGCCACTCTTATTGACCTCGGATCCGCCGGCGAGCTCCTCTGGCACCTGCCCATTGCTCGGGTACTGGTTGTAGTTCGGCCCCGGCGCGCCGATGTATCGCTCGCCGTCGTTGGGGCTGTGCTGGTTCGGCTGAGTCATGAGGCCTCCCTAAGCGAGTAACAGGATGATTCCGAAAGAGATGAGGCCGGCGGCGGCAATGCCGCCCCACCATTGAGCCGCCGCCCACCACGGCGTGCGCTCGAGGACGCCGCGGCGCATGGGCAGCGCGGGGGCGTTGTTCGACAGGATGCGCGGGCGGCGCATGAGCCGGTCTCGCAGCTCAATCTGCTCGGGCGTGACCTCCGCGATGTTCGCGAGCTCGCCCATGCCGGGTTCGATCTGCTGCAGGGCCATCAACGTCCCCACCTCGGGGTCGTGAACCTGCTTACCGGGCTCAGTTTCACGCAGGAGGATCACCGATCGAAAGGCCTCGGATCCGTCCGCAGGCGCGACGACGACGGGCACGATCAGCCCCTTATTCGCTCCACTTTTCACGTAGCGCAGGTAGGGGCTCTCCGCCGTGGCTAGGGTGCGGGCGATGACGGGAACCGGGTCGCCAGATCGCGGCGTCTTCAGCACCTGCCACACCACCACGAGCAGGATGACCATGATGACGGTGGGGATGAAGACGAGCATCGTCGCGCCCAGCGTCAGTTGCCCCATATTAAACAGGATCCCGGCGAGCGTGCCGAAGAACGTGCCGATGGTTGCTGCGGTGATGATGCGGCGGGCATGGTCGAGCGGCCGGTTCGCCGGGATGGCGCCTGCCTCGCCAATGCGGGCCACGAGATCAGTATGGGAAGCCATATTCCTCCTTATTGGCACCCATCTTAATCCGTCTTGAGGTGGCGCACGATCTCGCGAACTGCTGCTCTCGAATCACGCCGGGCTCCGACCGTGGACGCACTCGCGCCGTACCCGAGCAGGTGCAGGTTCGGATAGGCCGCCACGCGCGTGCCCCGCATGAGGATTCCGCCCTTGCCGCCGTGCAGCTTGAGCGGAGCCAGATGCCGCAGATTCGCGCGGAATCCGGTGGCCCAGATAATCGCGTCGAGCTCCACGTATTCCTCGCCCCACCACGCCCCGTTCGCGTCGAGACGATCGAACATCGGCCGCCGATCGAGCAAGCCTCGCTCCTCCATCGAGCGCACCTTCTCATTGCGCGGCAGGCCCGTTTCGGCGACGACGGGCAGCGGCCTGAGCCCCTGCTCCGTCCGCGCTCGCACTCGCTCCTCGACAGCCCGGCCGGCCTGCGCGCCCAGCCCGCGCCCGGGGTTCCCCTCGCTGAACTCGCGCGGATCCTTCCAGCGCGGGGGCGTGCGGGTGGCCCAGAACGTGTGCTTGGTGACCTTCGAAATCTCGTCCAAGTGGTCAAGCGCAGAGATTCCACCGCCGACGACGAGGGTCCGCTTGCGCCAGAACTGGTCCGGCTGCTTGTAGTCGTGGGTGTGGACCTGAATGCCGCGGAAGGTTTCTTGGCCGGGATACCACGGGATAAACGGCGCTTCCCACGTGCCCGTGCAGTTGAGCAGGGCCCGCGTGCGGAACTCGCCGGCCGTCGTTGTGAGTAAAAAGCCGTCGCCGTCCCGCTCGACCTTCCTCACGCGCACCGGGCGCATGATCGGCAGATCGAACTCGTCCTCGTAGTCGCCGAAGTATTCGGGGATGAACTCGGAGGAGCGTTCTTTGCCGCTCTGCGGCTCGGAGGGCATGCCTGGCAGGTCGGCGATCATGTTGACGGTGGCCATCGTCAGCCCGGGCCAGCGGTGGCGCCACGCACCACCCGGGCCGTCCTCGGCGTCGAGTACGACGAAGGACACGTGGCTGTCGTCGTCGGCGGGCAGCGACCTCGGCGCATATCCGGAGATTCCGCGACGCTGTAGTTCGTGTGCCGAAACCAGCCCCGCCTGACCTGCACCGATGACGACGACGTCCGTCTCGTGGACCTTGGAGCTGTGGACAACTGTGGAAGCGTGCGTCATAGGCTAAACGGTACCGCACGGGTGTGGATACCCATTTAGGACGGGCGGCGGGACGTCTATGATCAGGGGCGTGAATGTGAACGACGCGCTGAAAATCGTGCGCGATCTCATGGACGCCAACGGCCTGACCGATTGGACGCTCTGCGTAGATCGCGCCAAGCGGCGTGCCGGAAGCGCGAATCTGGGCCGCAAGCTGATCTCCGTCTCGCGCGCCCACCTCGAGTTGTACTCGCCTGACCAGGTGCGCTCACTCGCCCTGCACGAAATCGCCCACGCGCTCGCCGGCCCCGGACACGGCCACGACTCCCACTGGCGGCTCATCTGCCTCGCCATCGGCGGCAACGGAAAGACCCGGATCGACGCCGATTGGCCCTCCCCCGAAGCCCTGTGGCAGGGGGTGTGTCCCAACGGGCATCGCGTGACGCGCCACCGCCGCGCGAGCGGGCGCACCTCGTGTGGAATATGTTCTCCGAAATTCACGAGCAAGTACCTCATTACTTGGCGTAATGTACGCACAGGGGAGGTAATCACATGACTCAAACCCCAGTGGAACCGGTTGCTGGCGTCGCTGCTGATCAGGCGCGCCCGGACAACGCGCTGCAGGGCAGCGGCAGTACTCGCGGCGCCCGCAAGCGCAGCGCCCGCAAGCGCAGCGCTCGCAAGCGCAAGGAAGCGGCCACGGCGTTCACGATGCTCATCCCGTCGATGATCGGCGTGGGCGTCTTCCTCATGGCGCCGATCGTGCTCGTCATCATCATTTCCGTCCTGCGCTGGAACCTCATCTCGGACCCGGTGTTTGTGGGGCTGACGAACTACGAGAACATGTTCAATTCGAACGGATTCTGGAACTCCGTGTGGGTGACGATCCAGTTCTCGTTCATCGCCATCCCCGGCGCGATCATCATCGGCCTGTTCATCGCTCTTGGCCTGAACCGGAAGCTGCCAGGCTCGGGCGTTTTGCAGATCATGTACGTGATCCCGTGGGTGGCGGCGCCGCTCGCGCTCGGCATCGTGTGGTCGTGGCTGCTGGCGCCCTCCGGCCTTATCAACGAGGTGCTCGGCACACGTACGGCCTGGCTCGCTGATACGACGACGGCGCTGCCCGTCGTCGCCTTCGTCTACATCTGGCAGAACATCGGCTACATCTCGCTGTTCTTCCTGGCGGCCTTGCAGTCCATCCCCAAGGATTTGTACGAGGCGGCGGAGCTCGATGGCGCGGGCCCGGTGCGCAAGCTGTGGTCGATCACTCTGCCGCTCATCCGGCCCACCACGTTCTTCGTCACCGTCACGTCGTTTATCGCCTCGTTCCAGGTGTTCGATCTCGTCTACGGCCTGACCGACGGCAACCCCGGCTACCCCGGCGGCACCACCGATTTGATTGCCGCGCGCATCTACAACTCCGCCTTTACGTCTCACCAGATTGGCGACGCCGCAGCGATGGCCGTGTTCCTTATGCTCCTGATCGTCGTCGTCACCCTTGTTCAGCAGCGCTATTTCTCCTCGCGCATGACCTACGACATGAGCTAGCCATGAGTATCGATACGCGAACCGACGCAACTGACGCCACCGGCGGTACCGACGCCTGGAAGGTCGAGACCCTTCCCGCCAAGCGCCTACGCAAGAAGAACTCGATCTGGTCGGTGATGCTGACCTACGCCATTCTCATCGCCGGCGCGCTGATCACCGTCATGCCGCTGGTGTTCTCAATCATCACCTCGCTGCGTAGCGAGCGCGATCTCCTGCTCAACGGCTCGTTCTCGTTGCCCGAGGAGATGACGTTCGACAACTACGTGCGGCTCTTCACCGATCACGATTTCATCGTGCCGCTCGTGGTGACCTTGCAGGTGGTGCTCGTGATGGTGGTGGGCCAGTTCATCGCGTCGATCCTGGCGGCGTATGCGTTCGCGCGCCTGGATTTCCCCGGGCGCGAGGTGCTGTTCTGGGCCTATATCGCCACGATGATGATCCCCGCGATCGTCACAATGATTCCGCTGTTTACGATGATGTCCGAGTGGGGGCTGCGCAACACCTTCGCCGGCATCGTGGTGCCGTTCATGCTCGGCTCGCCCTACGCGATCTTCTTGCTGAGGCAGAACTTCAAGGCCGTGCCGCAGGAGATTTTGGACGCGGCTGAGCTCGACGGCGCAGGCTTTTGGCGCCAGCTGTGGTCGATCGTTTTGCCGATGAATCGCCCGATTCTGGTGACGCTCCTTCTGATCACCGTGGTCACGCAGTGGAACAACTTCCTGTGGCCCTCGATCATCGCGCCGCGCGAGGAATGGAACGTCCTGACGGTTGCCACGGCCAGCCTGCAGTCGCAGTACTCGGCAAACTGGACCCTCGTCATGGCCGCCACGACCATCTCGATCCTGCCGCTGCTCATCCTCTTCGTCATCTTCAACAAGCAGATTGTTCGATCGATTGGCATCACCGGCCTGAAGTGACGCTAGGTGAGACGAGCGCTCGCCGCGGGCGGGTTCGTGACCTGCGACGACGGCGTCGTCGGATTTCTTTGCGAATTGTTCCTTTCCGCTCAGTGAGATTATCGAGAGTGTTCGCATTTTCAACCGTTGCCTGCTGGTAGTCTGGCGGAGTTGGCGTACGCACGCCCCCACCTGTCCAATTGAAAATTCAAGGAGATCACATGAAGAGATCAACCCTCACCGCAGGCGCGGTGATCGGCACGCTCGGCCTCGTGCTCGCAGCATGCTCGCCCGGCGCCGACGACAACGGCGGTGACAACGGCGCCACGACCGGCACGGAAACCGACGGCACGGACGGCTCCGGCGAGCAGGCCACGGTCACGTTCCGCCTCTGGGACGAAGTGGCAGCACCGGCCTACGAAGAGTCCTTCGCCAAGTTCGAAGAGCAGAACTCCGACATCAACGTCGAGATCGAGCTCGTTCCGTGGGGCGACTACTGGGATCAGCTCCCGCTCGACGTCTCCTCCGGCGACATGGCCGACATCTACTGGGTAAACTCGTCCAACTTCGCGCTGTACGCGGACAACGGCAACCTCATCAACATCACCGAAGAACTCGGCAGCGACCACGACGAGTGGCAGCAGTCCGTCGTCGATCTCTACACACGCGACGACGCCCTGTGGGGCATCCCGCAGATCTGGGACTCGATCGCGCTGTTCTACAACGCTGACATGGTTGAGGAAGCCGGCATCGACGTCACCTCGCTCAAGTGGGGCGGCGACGACGACACGCTGCTGCCCGCAGCTCAGGCGCTGACCGTGGACGCGAATGGCAACACCGCCGACTCGCCCGACTTCGACCCGAACAACGTGGAGGTGTACGGCTTCAACGCGCAGGCCAACCTCCAGGCCATCTACAACCCATTCCTCGCCGCCAACGGCGCCGAGTTCCAGGACGAGGACGGCAACTTCGCCTTCGCCTCGCCCGAGGGTGTGGAGTCCTTCCAGTACATCGTTGACCTCATCAACGAGCACCACGTGGCACCACCGGCCGCCGAGACCAACACGAATGGCGACATCACTCGCGACATGTTCGTGCGCGGCGAGCTCGCACTGTTCCAGTCCGGCCCCTACCACCTGAAGACGGTGGATGAGAACGCCGAGATCAACTGGGGCCTCGCGCCTCTCGTTGCTGGTCCGGAAGGATCGTACTCCGGCTCGCACGGCGTTGTGGCCGTGGGCAACGAGCAGACCGAGAACCGCGAAGAGACCATCCGCGTGCTGCAGTGGCTCGGCTCCGCCGAGGGCCAGATGCCGCTGGGCGAGATGGGCGTGTCCTTCCCGGGCGCCGTTGACGCGCAGTCCTCGTACGTCGACTACTGGGCCGTCAAGGGCATCGACGTGTCCGTCTTCATCGACGCGGCTAACGGCGACACCGCCAAGGCTCCGTTCGGTCCGGACGTCAACGCCGGCACGATGGCACTGACCCCGAAGCTGCTCGACGTCTTCCTCGGAAGCGTCCCCGTTGACCAGGGCCTGCAAGAAGCACAGGACCTCGGCAACTCGGCCATGAGTAATTAACCCGTGATCCGCACCTGGATCTAGGAGTGAGCGAAAGCCCCGGAGCAATCCGGGGCTTTCGTGTGCTCAGGCCGCGGCGTCCTTGCTAATTCCCAGCTAACCTCAAGGTTGTCGTCGGGGATTTTCACGATTCTGAGGATAAGCTGTACTTGTTCTATTTTGTGGATAAGGGGGTTCAATGCGATCGACGTGGTATGTCGCTGGCATCGGAGCCCTCACTCTGCTTGTTGCTGGATGCGCGGAAACCGCCGAGTCCGACGCCGAAACCACCGGTAGCGCGCCCGCGACGATCGACCATTGCACCGACCCGCTGGCCGGTGACCCCACCGAAGTCAACGCGCAAGAGCTCGCGTTTTGCCAGGCCGAGGCACTGGGCAAGATTTCTGGCTGGGTACAAGAAGACACGGTTGACGGGATGCTCGCATCGACGTCGCGCGTCAACATCGACCCGCTCGCGGTAGAAATCCAGTCCTACACCGACTCCGGCGAGCCCGGCGCGCGGGCGATCCTCATTCGCGGCAATACGTTCGTTGAGCGAGAGGGCAAGTGGGTTCAAGCCACCACCGAGTCCGACGACGGGACGATGGCCTACCAGGCCACCATGCCGATGCGCTTCGAGGCGCTACTTAATCCGGAGCTTCGCGCGGCGGGCACCAATCCCGACCTCACCTATGAGGTGATCGGGCACGAGGAGATCGACGGCGAGAACGTCACCGTGCTGTCACTCCAGCTCACGGGCGACGCCGACGGCGGGGATACCCGCGAATCCCGGCTTTACGTGCGCGATGATTACGTGGTCGTCCAGTCCGAATCCGAGTTCCGGGTCAATGGCTCTAGCCAGGTGCGTGCCACCGTGCTAACCACGATCGACGAGCCGCAAGACATCATCAACCCGCGCTTTGAGACCGACGACGAGTCCGGGCTGTCAACGAGCTCGACGCCGACGTCGGACGGGAAGTAGCGCCCGGCCTAGCGCTTGCTGTCGATGAACTCGACGAGGCCCTTGGCGCCGTCGTCGACGACCTTGTAGGTGTCGTAGAACCCGTCGTCGTCGCCGTACCACGGATCCGGGACGTCGAACTCCCCGCCCGAGTGGTAGAAGTTGCTGGATCGGGAGGTCTCGGAGGCCGCGTCGGCGAGGACGCCGCCGCTCCCGAATGCGCCGCCCTCGGCCACGTCGAGCGTGCCGTCAAATTCGCGCCACAGGTGGATCTTCGCGGGATCCTCGCCGAGCTCAGTCATCATCGATCGTAGTGCGTGTGCGTGGCCGGTTGTCATGGCTAGGACGATGTCGGCGTTGCGAAGCTCGTCCGCCGTCGCGCGATGAGCACGATGACCCGCCGGGGCCTCGTGGCCGAATTCCGCGAGTACCGCGCGAGCGCGCCGGTCGATCGGGTTGCCGGTTTCCTCCGTGGAGACGCCGGCCGACGCCACCTCGACGTCGTCGATCCCCTCCTGCGCAAGGTGGTCGCGCAGCACAACCTCGCCCATCGGCGAGCGGCAAATGTTCCCAGTACACACAATCAATACGCGATACGTCATGGAACCAGCCTACCGGCTGGAAAATGCCGGGTCGGGCGGCATGGCTATTCGCGAACAGGCTCTGCTAGCGTGGCGTAGTCGAAGGAGTACGATGAACGCCGACCTTTCCATTCTTGACCTTGTGCCGATCACCGAGGGTTCGACCGCCGCGGAGGCGATCGAGCGTTCGATGCGCGGCGCCGAGCTGGCCGATGACCTCGGGTACGCGCGCTACTGGTTCGCCGAGCATCACAACACGACGAGCCTGGCGTCGTCGGCAACCGCCCTGCTGATTGGCCGGGCCGCTTCCCGCACCTCGCGAATTCGCGTGGGTGCCGGCGGCGTGATGGTGCCGAATCATGCACCGCTCGTGATCGCCGAAAACTACGGGACGCTCGCGAACATGTTCGGTGATCGGATTGATCTCGGCCTTGGCCGCGCGCCGGGAACCGACCAGATGACGGCGCAGATGCTGAATCGGACGTCGGCGGATCCGCAGTCCTTTGCTACCGCGATCTACCGTATGCAGGGTTGGTTCTCGGACAAGGGTGCGCCTGATTCGGTGCCGATTGGCTCCGCGGTGTCGGCCGGGATGAACGTGCCGATGTGGGTTCTGGGATCGACCGTCAACGGCGCGTCGATCGCCGCGCAGCTCGGTCTGCCCTTCTCGGTTGCCTCTCACTTCGCGCCCGATTCGCTCGACGACGCGATTGCTCTGTACCGCGCGAACTTCAACGCTGACGCCGCGACCGCTCAGATCGATGAGCCGCGGGTGATGGTCGGCGTCAACATTCTTGTGGCCGACACGGATGGGGAGGCCGAGCACTTGTTCACCTCGCACATGCAGATGATGCTCGACGGCTCCACGAACAAGCGCCGCAAGGTTCAGCCACCCGCCGAGGTATCCACATTTGCCGACGACCGCGCCGCAGCCTTTGTCAGCGCCGCGCTGCGGGTGCGAGCCGTGGGATCGGCGTCGACAGTCAAAGAGAAACTCGACGCGCTGCAGAGCCGAACAGAGGCCGACGAATTCATTTTTACCTCCTACATCTATGACGAGGAGAAGTGGCACCGGAGCCTGCGCATGCTCGCGGACCTGTGGATGTGATCATGGTTGAGGTCATTGGCTTTATTCTCGTAGCGCTGGTGGCGCTGTTCGGCTCGCTGACGCAGTTTTATCCGGGGAACGTCTTCATCGGCGCGATCGGGGGTATCATCGGATTCTTTTTGCGTGCTAAGGATACCGGCTACTACGACCAGCACTGATTCCGGTCAGTATTGCAATCTAGGCCGCAGTGTTTCGGTCAGTACTGCACTCAGGTCAGTACTGCGTTC
>NZ_JBHWPL010000034.1:0-6705 GCF_043424875.1 Trueperella sp.
CGATCTGAAGATGCTGCCACAGTGTGGGCAGTTGGCGGCCCGCCCGCACGGCGATCTTCGCAGTCGTGGTGACGAGCCGGTGTGGCGCGCGCAGGGAAATCGGGAGCTTGCGGTGGCTGTGAATGCACCCGATCAGCAGGCCGGTGAGCTGCCCGTCGGTTTCTGCCACGTAGGCAAAGGACGCCCGGACGAGGAAAGAGCGAAGCACGAACTCAGTCGCGGACTCGTGAATCGCTTGGGTGCTCGTCCACGCCCGAATAGAAAAGGCCTGATCGAGGATCTTTTCAACTGCCGCGGCGTCGTCAGATACGTATGGCGAACTGTGGTTTTGCCGGGATTGCGCGAGCCGCTCATAGGTCAATGTACGCCGATCAACCCGGCGACTCCACGCAAATCCCCTTGCAAATTAGGCGGCGTCTTCGGTGTCTTCCTCAGCCGGTGCGGCGTCGAAATTCTGGATCTCGCCGTCGAGTTCGGCCTGGAGCTCGGTGAGGTCTGCTTCCTCTCCGATGATCACCCAGTTGTCGCCAACGAGTGCGGTGAAGGGCTCTTCGGCGGACGCTTCAGCCTTGTGAACATATGCCGAGGCCGAGCCGGGGTTGGCGAATACGCCGAGCAGGTCGACGCCGTCGCATGAGACCTGGTTCCAGCCAAGCTCTTCCGGAGCCGCGCACGCGTATCCGGCATCGACGGCCGCGCTCTGCAGTTCATCGACCGAGTTGTACGTGCCGTGGAGCGATACGCCCGCGTCGTCGTCGGCGTCTGTGGCCTCGTCCGTCGTCGTTTCTGTTGCCTCGACCGTGGCGTCCGTTGCCGGATCGTCAGAGGAACCGGTCGAATCGGAACAACCGGTGAGTGCAAGTGCCGCGATGGCTGCTGTTGCGAAAAGCTTGTTCTTCATAATTCCCTAAATTCGTTAAGTAGTGGGTACCGGCGCGTGCAACGATACTCCTGAGCCGCGCGCAATCCTTGTACCCAAGTGCCCAAAGTGCGCGACCTCACCGCTACACTGAATCGAGTCATCGAGGGGAGGGGCTGTGAAGAAGGACGAGCTACGTAGGGCTGCGACGTCGGCCGCGCTCGAGCTGCCTGGCGCCGACATCTACGACTTCATCAAGGACTGGCAGGCCGCCCGCGTGGCCGGCAAGTGGTTCCTCCTTCTGCCCGCCAACCGCGCGCTCATCACTCTCAAAGCGCACCCCGACGACGCCCGCGAACTCACCGCCGCCTACCCGTCCATCACGCCCGGGTATCACATGAACAAGAAACACTGGATTTCGGTGACTGCCAGCGACGACGAGCGTGGAGACGATGTTTCTGCGGACCTTGTTCGCGAATTCGTGATCGATTCCTATCTTGCGGTGTTGTCCGGGGTTCCGAAGAACGCCCGACCGGTGAACGTGGACGCGTTTATTGAGTCGCGACTCGGTGGCTAAGGGGCTACTCCTCGTCGTTCGCCGTGGGCAATTACGCCCAAGCGTGTCGGAGGTTCGGTGTAGCGTGAAACCATGACGACACAACTTCCAGATATGCCATATAACCGCCTCGGATCCTCCGGTCTGCAGGTCTCCCAGTTCAGTTTCGGATCGTGGGTGACCTTCGGAAGCTCGGTGGATACCGGGATCGCCAAGGAGCAATTCCAAGCGGCCGCCGAAGCGGGTGTGAACTTCTTCGACAATGCCGAGGTCTACGCCGGTGGCCAATCCGAAGAGATCATGGGTGAGGCCATCCGCGAGCTCGGCTGGAAGCGCCACGAATACGTGATCTCCACGAAGTTCTTCTGGGGTATCAACGGCGAGATGCCGAATATGCAAAACACCCTCAATCGCAAGTACCTCATGCAGGCGATTGACGGCTCGCTCGAGCGCCTCGGCCACGATTTTGTGGACCTCATTTTCTGCCACCGCCCCGATCCCCACACCCCGATCGAGGAGACGGTGTATGCGATGAGCGACATCATCGAGTCGGGCAAGGCGCTGTACTGGGGCACCTCCGAGTGGAGCGCGGATGAGATTCGCGCGGCGTGGGAGATCGCCGATCGGCGCAACCTGCGCAAGCCCGTCATGGAGCAGCCGCAGTACAACCTGCTCAACCGTACGCGCGTCGAAGACGAGTACAAGCGCCTGTACGAGGACATCGGCCTGGGACTGACCACGTGGAGCCCGCTCGCTGGCGGAATCCTCACGGGCAAGTACGCCGACGGCGTCCCGGAGGGCTCGCGTGCGACGTTGCGGGGTCACGATGGTCTGGTCAAGCTCGCTGAGGAAAGCGCGGCCCCGGTGAAGAAGCTGGCGGAGATCGCCGAGGAGCTCGACGTGTCGACCGCTCAGCTCGCGCTGGCGTGGACGGCATCGAATCCGAATGTCTCCACGGTGATTCTGGGAGCCTCGTCGGTGGACCAGCTCAACGAAAACCTCGGGGCGCTCAATGCCCTCGAGCGTCTGACGCCCGAGCTTAAGGCCACGATTGACGAGGCCTTCGCCGCGCCCGGCGTTCAGGACTAGCCACGAAGCCTTGGCCTAGCCACGGCGCCTTGGCCTAGCGGCGAAGCTTTGGCCGAGCAGGTCGCCGAGGAAGACCTTCGCCCGCCAGCCCTCGCCAGAAATCTCCTCGGACCTGTGCCAATCGAGGCAACCCGCATGCCGCCCGATTCCGCAACATCATCTGGCCCGTAGGAATCCACGAAACACCACGCGCACGCGAGCGAGCGCGCCTTTTGCGGAAGCGTGCGTTAGACCGTCATCGCGCGCGGTCCGCCAAGGGGGACCACCCTCGGTTCAAGCAGCCGGATGCCATGATCGCCGACGTCGGTGACGCCGTCGCGCAATCCGCCGCAGACGCGTTCTTCTGGCTTTGGTTCAAGATTCGACATGAAACCACCCTATCGGCAAACAGTTGAAATTTGTACTGTCTTGCGTGAAGGGCTGCCGAGCGCGCGGCCGTGGCGGCACCCGCATAGGATCGGAGCATGAGAAACGGCGAACGCGAGATCACCACACCTGTGTCACTGACCGCGCCCGGCGGTGGGCTGAACCCCGACGCCGTCGGCTGGACGAGGCGCCCGCTCCACGACACGTCCGGGATCGGCTCTGGAGACGGCCTGCTCCCCGACGTCTGGGGGCGCAACAAGCGGTGGGAGTATTGGCTGGTCATGACGCCGACCCACCTCATGTCGCTCACGATTTCCGACGTCGACTACGCCTCCTCGCACACCGTGTGGGTGTACGAGATCCCGACGCGTCGGCGCCTCGACGTCACGGCCATCGTCCCGTTCGCGCGCGGTTCGATCCTCCCGCCGAGCCTGAAGGACGGCATGCGCGCTCGCGGCGGGTCACTGAGTCTTGGCGGCCGCGTGCGTGAGCCCGGCCCGGGTCACATGCGCGCGTTTATCGATTCCGACGACACCGGAACTCGGCTGCGCGCAGACGGCCAGGCTCCGGCGCGCCGCGGGAGCGCGCCGGGTGGGATCGAGAAAGTGCGCTTCGACGTCGTCGCGCATCGCGCGCCGAATCACGAGAGCCTGGGCGTCGTCGTGCCGTGGTCACGCGAGCGCTTCCAATACACGGTGAAGGAAACGGCGCTGCCGGCGTCGGGGTGGGTGGAGCTCGACGGCGAACTCATCGAATTGCCGGAGGGGGAGAGCTGGGCGATCCTCGACCACGGGCGCGGCCGATGGCCATACAAGATGGAGTGGAATTGGGGCGCGGCGAGCGGATGGGTGAGCGAACCTGCCGGCGCCGAGCGCCTTGCCGTCGGCCTACAGTTTGGCGGAAAGTGGACGGATGGCACGGGCTCGCGCGAGAACGCCGTGACCGTGGATGGCCGGCTCTATCCGATCCACGAGGACATTACGTGGGACTACGAGTTCGGCAACTGGGAAGCGCCGTGGCACCTCCACTCGCCGTCAGTTGATCTGCGCCTTGAGCCGATATGGGATCACGACGCCGTCACCGATCTCGGCGTGCTGGCCATGAAAGCCCATCAGGTCTTCGGATACTTCACGGGCACGGTGATTGTGGACGGGCGCGAACTCGTGATCGACCGCATGCTCGGCTTCGCCGAGGACGTGCGAAACCGCTGGTAAATCCCGGTTACTCGTCGGCGAGGCCTGCGCGCAGAGCCTCGATGTCCTCGCGGGTTGTCTTGCGGTACGTGCCTCCGGCCGTGGCGTAGGACTCGCCATTCTTCTCAAGCCAGTTCACGACGAACGGGCAGGTCGGGACGACCGTGACGCCGTCGTCGGCGACTGCCTTCAGTGCTTCGGCGACGAGCGCGCTACCCACGCCGCGACCGCCAGCAGATTCGGCGACTTCCGTGTGGTAGAAAATCCAGCCGTCGTCGGTGGGAACGTAGGCGGTCAAGCCAAGCTAGTTGCCGTCGTCGTCGCTGATCTCGAAGCGGTTCTGGGCGGAATCGTGGCGGACGCTCGCGTGCGTGCCGTCCTTCAACGTGATGGTCATGGTTCTCCGTAAAACTCGACTGGGGGGTAAGGCTACGCGCCGGTGGCGGCGAGGCGAACGTTTCACGCCAACGGCTGACGCGGGGAAGAGCTCGCGTGCGGCGCCGGTGCTCAAAAATGGACACTTCGGAGGGGCGGCGGGCAGTTTCGCTAGGGTGAGGGCACCCCCGCCGATTCGGCACCAACCCAAGGAGCCCGCCATGGCCAACGTTGCGTTCTATGGAGATCAGCAGTACCCGCTGGAAATGCACAAGGTACGCATCATTCAAAAGCTGCACCTGCTTCCGATCGAGGAGCGCCTCGCGGCGATCGAAGGCGCGGGGTTCAACACGTTCCTACTGAAGAACAAGGACGTCTTTTTGGACATGCTCACGGACTCCGGCGTCAACGCCATGAGCCAGGAGCAGCAGGCCGCGATGCTCAACGCGGATGACGCCTACGCCGGTTCGGCCACCTACTTCCGGCTGGAAAGCAAGGTCACCGAGCTGTTCGGCATGGACTACTTCCTGCCCGCCCACCAGGGGCGGGCTTGCGAGAACATTATTTTCTCGACGTTGGTCGACGACGGCGATATTGTCCCGATGAACTACCACTTCACGACCACCAAAGCGCACATCCTTGCCAACGGTGGCGAGGTTGTGGAGTACCTGCGCCCCGAGGGCATTGACGTCACGGTGAATCACCCGTTTAAGGGCAACATGCACACGGAGCAGCTGCGCGCGCTGCTCGAATCCGATGCGTCGGTGCCGGCCGTGCGCATGGAGGCGGGCACGAATCTGATCGGCGGCCAGCCGTTCTCGCTTGAGAATCTGCGCGAGGTTCGGGCGCTGTGCGAGGAGTTCGACGTGCCGCTCGTGCTCGACGCCTCGCTTCTGCAGGACAACCTGTACTTCATCAAGGAGCGCGAGGAACAGGCCGCGGACATGTCGATCCGCGAGATCGCCCGCGCGATTGCCGACGCGTGCGACGTCTTCTACTTCTCCGCCCGCAAGCTAGGGTTTGGCCGCGGTGGCGGCATCCTGTTGCGCGACGAGGCGATGTACAAGCGCATGCGCGGGCTGGTCCCGATGTTTGAGGGCTTCCTGACCTACGGCGGCATGTCGGTGCGCGAGATGGAAGCGATCACCGTGGGGCTTGAGGAAACCATGGACTACGACATGATCTCGCACGGTCCGCAGTTTATCGAGTATGCCGTGCGCGAGCTGGACGAGCGCGGCGTTCCCGTGGTGAAGCCGGCCGGTGGTCTGGGCGCGCATCTGAATGCCATGGATTTCGTTGGCCATATCGATCAGCGGCAGTACCCGGCGGGTGCGCTTAATGCGGCGCTCTACATTGCGTCCGGGGTGCGTGGCATGGAGCGTGGCACGATGTCCGAGGAGCGCGACGCCGACGGCGTGGAGCCGCTGGCCAACATGGAGCTCGTGCGGTTGGCGATGCCGCGCCGCGTGTTCACACTCTCGCAGGTCAACTACCTCATCGACCGCGTCAAGTGGCTGTACGACAACCGCGAGATCATCGGCGGGTTGGAATGGGAGGAGGAGCCTGAGATCCTGCGCTTCTTCTACGGCCGCATGCGCCCGACCTCAGACTGGCCCAAGGAGCTGTCCGCCAAGATCCGCGAGGACTTCGGCGACTCGCTGGAAGGTGGCCGCGCCCTGGGCTGGGCGTGGCTGGTGGTGGCTGGTGCCGGGCGTCGCCGGGGATGGCGTGGCTGGGCGGCCTTACCGAGCTTTTATGCGCATCCGGGGCAAGTTCTCTCCAAACTGGGCAGGAAGTTCCTGCCCGCTTTAGGGGGAACCTGCACCATTTGCGTGAGGGAGTCCTGCGTGAGGTGCCCCGTGCGAGTCATGCGTCGTGGAGTCTTGAACGAGGGGGTCCCGTGTGTGAGCTTTCGGGTACGGCCTGTGTCCCTGAGTGTCAATAATGGCGCAGACAGCACTGTGACCAGCATAAACGTGGATGTTTGGACGTCGGATTTGATAAGAGTCCCACTCGCTGCTAAACCCTGTTTGCCAGGGGTTTTGCTGTTTCTGGGGCTATTCAGTGGCGCGTTGGAAGCTCGGCTATCTGGTGCTCGTCGCTGTTTCGGCTACTCGGCTGGAGCACGTTTCAGGCTGAGGGGGTCTTGGCGTGGGCTTGCGTTAGCGGGTATCTGGCTAGGGGGCTAGAACATAAATTCGAGCCACGAGAAGGCCTTTGGCATGTTGTATCTAATTTCGTTGGCTTCTTTGCGGACATTGGTGTTT
>NZ_JBHWPL010000035.1:0-5235 GCF_043424875.1 Trueperella sp.
AGATTATTGAGGCCGACGCCGTCATTTGTACAGTTCCGGTTGGCGCACTCCAGAACATTGATTTCGTGCCGGCCCTATCGGAGCCGATCCAGAAGGTCGTCAACGACAAGTGGAATGCCACCGGTGCCAAGATCTGGATCAAAGTGAAAGGTCACCAGAAGTTCCTCGGCTACGCGCCCAAGCCTGCCAAGATCGCCGTTCTGCGTTCGGAGTACTTCATGGACGACGATACGACGATCCTCGTTGGCTTCGGACACAACAACGAGATCATCGATCTCGAGTCAGTCGAAGAGGCGCAGGCCGTCATCAACCAGTGGCGAGACGACATCGAAGTCGTCGATACCACCGGCCACAACTGGGTAGCTGACAAGTGGATCGGTCAGGTCTGGGGCACCGTCCGTAAGGGCCAGTTCATTGATGGCTGGTCACATTTCGACGACGTCGATTCTCGCCTGTACTTTGCAGGGTCCGACTACGCCTATGGCTGGCGTGGCGTCTGCATCGACGGCGCTCTCGAAAAGGGCACAGGCGTTGCCCGCGAGGTGATTAGCGAGCTTCGATAGCGCGCTAATCGGAACGTTAGGTGAGTAATATGACTCAAACACCGCACGTCGAAGAGACGTCACTTAAGACAGGAAAGCTCGGCACTGGAGCCGTTGCTTTCATGATCATCGCGGCCTCCGCGCCGCTCACGGTACTAGCCGGTGGAACCCCGACATCGTATGCAGTCTCCGGACTTCTCGGTGTGCCCCTGGGCTTCCTTGCCTTCGGACTGATCATCGGTCTGTTCGCTATCGGTTACGGGCGCATGAGCGCCTACATCCGCAACTCTGGCGCATTCTACGAATACGTCTCGCAGGGTCTTGGTCTTCGACAGGGCATCGCGGCGGCGATTCTTGCACTCGTGTCCTACAACCTCATGCAGATCGGTCTTTACGGAATCTTCGGATTCTCTGCGTCGGCGGCCATCGCTGCCATGACCGGGGTTGTCATTCCGTGGTGGGTCACAGGTGGCGCCGCGTGGCTCCTCGTTGGTCTGCTCGGAATGAGCAATATCGATTTTTCGGCAAAGGTACTCGCGATCTTGGTGACGATTGAGTTCATCGTCGTCATCGGGGCCTCCATTTTCGGTTTTGCAACCGCGCCAGAGGGGATTAGTACCGCACCGCTCGCGCCGGATCAGTTCCTCACCGGTGGCATTGGAGTCCTACTGGCCTTCACAATGGCCGCGTTCATGGGATTCGAATCGGGTGCGATCTACTCGGAAGAGGCAAAAGATCCCGAACGTACGATCTCGCGCGCAACTAATATCGCCGTCATTGTGGTGGCATTGTTCTACGCGGTCTCCGCGTGGGCGATGGCTGTCGGGATCGGCCCCTCGCAGGTGATTGATCAGGCTCGCGAATACGGGCCAGATCTCCTGTTCGTGTGGATCGGCCAGCACAGTCCAGCGATTGCAAACCTCGTGCACGTCCTGTTCGCCACCTCGATCCTTGCGGCGCTCCTCGCGTTCCACAACGCCGCTGCACGGTACTTTTTCGCGCTCGGGCGTTCCGGAGTTCTCCCTGAGGTATTTGCGAAGACGGGTAAATCGGGTGCGCCGATTGTGGGCTCGGGTGCTCAGTCGGTGCTTTCGCTACTCGTCGTTGCGATCTTCGCGATCGCGGGCCTAGGCTCCGAACTTGGCGAGCTCTTCCCGGTGCTGACCCTGTTCACTTGGTTTACCAATGCCGCAGGCTTTGGCATCGTCTTCCTCATGGCTGTCACTTCGATCGCCGTGATCCGATGGGCGAAGGAACACCACCCGGATTTCCATCCGTTCGTGCGTTTGGTGGCTCCGGCGCTCGCGGCAGCGGGTCTGGCAGTCGTAACGGTCTTGATCCTCATGAACTTCGACATCATGATCGGAGACACGGGTCCAGCTGCTCTGGTCTGGGTCATGCCTGGAGTGGTGCTGGGCTCTGGCCTGATTGGCCTAATCTGGGGCGAGTTCCTGCTCAAGCGGGGTCGTATCCGGTCGGTTGACGGTGAGCTGGATACGGGTGACGTAGTCTCCGAGTCAGATGAGCGGATTGGCGCACCGAAGACGCCGACTCCGACTCTCAATCCCTAAAACGTTTTCGGCGATCGTCCGGCTCGCGCGCTTTGGCTGAGGCGCGCAGGCCGGACGATGTGAACGACGCCGGCGCCTAGGCCCCGAGGATTCGCTTGCGGAATTCTCGGGGCGTTTCTCCGTATTCGGTCTTGAACACGCGCGAGAGGTGGGCGGCTGTCATGATGCCGTAGCGTTCACCAATTTCTTTGACGGAGAGGTCGGCGTTGTTGGGGTTGGCCAGATCCCGGCGGATCCGCTCGAGCCGAGCACGCTTGATGTAGTTACCCACGGATTGGCCAGCCTCGGAGAACTGGCTGTGAAGGTGACGCACCGAGATGAACAGCGCCTCGGCCACGATCGTCGGGCCGAGGTCCGGATCGGATAGACGGGCGTCTATATATTCGGCTGCGCGCTCGACGACCTCCGAACTCGGCGGCCCATCCGAGCTCAATTCCTCGGAGAAAACGGCGATGAGCATGTCGATGGCTGAGCGGAGGAGGGAGCCGGCATGCGGCCCCTCCAGCACCTCAAAGTTGATGGCAAGCTGCTCGAACAGGGGAATGGCGACCTTGCCCAGCCGGTCATCTTTTGTGATCGGCAGAGCGGTAATCCGCTTCATGGCAGAGGGTGAGACCTGCACGTACTCGGCCGGGAACTGCATAATGAGTGAGCGCTGCGGGGCGGGATAGTTCAAAACATAGGGGATGTGCGAGTTGTAAATGGCGAGCATCCCGGGTTCAAGGAGCGCCTCGCGGTCGTACTGAGTTAACGATGAGTTGCCCTCGATTTGAAGGCTGAGCTTGTAGGTGGCCGGGTCCGTCGGCTTGATGAAGGACGCGTTGCGATCCACGGTGTGCGGGGGAGTGCGCATGTCGAACAGGTGGATATCGCCCACGTGCGTCAGGGAAACGTCGGCGCGAAAATCCTCGATCGGCGTCGTGATCTTCATGGCTCCGAACTGGCCAGAAGCGAGCGCGCGCAACTGCGAAAGATCGACGTCCATAGATCCTCCTTGCCGCGTCGTGCTCCTGCGGCCAGCGGGCCCAAGCAGAAAACATCAAGTTTTGTGCGCTCGGCGTCAATGGCGGCGCACCGGTACTGGTCATACTACTCGTAATGAATCCGTGAGATTGAAAGTAGGTTACGATGACGTCCCTATCTAATGCATCTGAACTTCTTGACGCGATCCAGCCTGCCGACGGCGGCCAGAACGTTCTTGATCCGGCCACCGGCGAGCTGGTCGGCCGCGCCCCAGTCCACACTGTTGAGGACCTGAACGAGGCGGTTGACCGCGCGAAGGCCGCGCAGCGCGGCTGGGAAGGGCTTGGCCATGCCAAGCGTTCCGAGCTCATGCACCAGGCCGCCGACGCCATCGAGGCCAACGCGGAGGCGCTTGCCGAGCTGCTCTCGCGCGAGCAGGGCAAGCCGCTCGATGGCCCGAACGCCCGTTTTGAGGTCGGCGCGTGTGCCGTGTGGCTGCGCGCCGCTGCCGACACCCCGTTGGAGCCGGAGACCCTCTTCGACGACGAGTCGGGCACCGCGACTCTCACCTACCGCGCTCTAGGCGTGGTCGGCGCGATCGGCCCGTGGAACTGGCCGATGATGATCACGGTGTGGCAGATCGCGGGCTCGCTGCGCATGGGCAACACCGTGGTGGTCAAACCCTCCGAGTACACGCCGCTGTCGGTGCTGGGCCTCGTTCACGTCATCAACACCGTTTTGCCCGAGGACGTCCTGCACGTCGTGGCTGGCGACCGCGAGGTCGGCGCCGCGATGTCGACCCACCCTGGCTTCGCCAAGATCATGTTCACCGGATCCACCGCGACCGGAAAGAAGATCATCGAGTCCTCGGCTGGCAACCTGCCGCGCCTGACGATGGAGCTCGGCGGTAACGACGCCGGCATCGTCCTCGACGACGTCGACCCGCAGGCAATCGCGGGCGACCTCTTCTGGGGAGCGTTCATCAACACCGGCCAGACGTGTGCCGCGATGAAGCGCCTGTACGTTCCGGACGCCATCTACGACGACGTCGTCGAGGCTCTGGCCGACGTCGCGGCGAACACGCCGATGGGCGTGGGTGTGGACGAGGGCAACGTTCTTGGGCCGCTGCAGAACAAGGCTCAGTTCGACGTTGTGGACAGGCTCGTGAAGTCCGCAGCGGAATCCGGTGCCCGCATCGTGCTTGGCGGCAATCCGGACTACGACGCGCCGGGCTACTTCTACCCGACGACGCTCGTGGCGGACATCGACAAGGACAATCCGCTCGTCGTGGAAGAGCAGTTCGGCCCGGCGCTGCCCATCATCCGTTACACGGATCTGGAGGAAGCGATCGAGGAGGCCAACAAGCTCGAGGTTGGACTCGGCTCGTCCGTTTGGTCGGCCGATCGCGAGCGCGCCCTCGACGTGGCCTCTCGCCTCGAGGCTGGCACCACGTGGATCAACTCCCACGGTGGCGTTGACCCCCGCGTGCCGTTCGGCGGCGTCAAGGGCTCGGGCTACGGCCTTGAGTTCGGCGTCGACGGCCTGAAGGCTGTGGCACGCCCCCACGTCATCAACGGTTAATTACGACAGGAATCACCAGCAGTGTGGCTGGAAAGAAAGGCACGGATATGTCCAACTACATCGTTGTAGGAGCCGGTTCTGCCGGCAATGTTATTGCTCGCCGACTTCTTGACGCCGGTCACGGCGTAACCATTGTGGAAGCCGGCGGATACGACACGAACCCCATCATCGATAACGTGTGGGAAGCGGGAGCGCTGTGGGGTGGCCCAGAAGACTGGGCGTACGTGACCACGGAACAGCCAGGCTGCCACAACCGCCGCCTCAATATTCCACGTGGCAAGGTCATGGGCGGATCGCACGCGCTCAACGCGACGATCTGGGTGCGCGGACATGAGCGCGACTTCGACACGTGGGAGTACCTTGGGTGCCCCGGCTGGGGGTGGGATGAGGTCGAGCCCATCTATGAATCGATCGAGAACTACGATCGCGGGGGAGATGGCCGCGGAACCGAGGGCGTCCTAGACATCGTGGGCGATTTCGATATGAACCCGATTCAAGATGCGATCGTGGACGCCGCCCAGCAGTGGGGGTTGCCGAAGAACGAGGACTATAACTCGGGCGAGCTCGATGGAATATCC
>NZ_JBHWPL010000036.1:0-10067 GCF_043424875.1 Trueperella sp.
CCCCCCCCCCCCACCCCCGTTTGAGTTGGCTATTGGTGACTTAGCTTGCGCACCGGGTTTGCGTGGCGCGGTCAGTTCACCTTGGTGAGCACGAGCTTGTGCTGGCGCACCGGCTCGCGCGAACCCTCGCCATCTCGGCCAGTTTCCCGACCGCTCTCAAGCTCCGAGTCAAGGAATGACGTATCAAGCTCGGGCGAATCCACTCGCACCGTATCGCCATCCTTGACCTCGCCGCTCAGGAGCATCCGAGCCAGCTGGTCGCCGATCTCGCGCTGGATCAACCTGCGCAAAGGCCGAGCACCGTACGCCGGATCATAACCCTCGACAGTCAACACGCCCTTCGCCGAGTCCGTCACGTCAAGCGTGATACGGCGCGACTCCAGACGAGCCATCAGCTGGTCGATCTGCAGATCCACAATCTTGCCAATCTCTTCAACATCGAGCGGATCGAACACGATAATGTCGTCCAGCCTGTTCAAGAACTCCGGCTTGAAATGTGCGCGAACCGCGGTCAGAACGGCGTCGTGCTTGCTCTCCTGCGACAAGCCCTCGTCCATCAAAACCTGCGAGCCAATGTTCGACGTCAGGATCAAGATGGTGTTGCGGAAGTCCACCGTGCGGCCTTGGCCGTCGGTCAGGCGGCCGTCGTCGAGGACTTGGAGCAAAATGTCGAAGACTTCCGGGTGCGCCTTCTCAACTTCGTCGAGCAGGATCACGCCGTACGGGCGGCGGCGCACCGCCTCCGTGAGCTGGCCGCCTTCCTCGTATCCGACGTAGCCCGGAGGCGCGCCGATGAGGCGAGCCACCGAGTGCTTTTCCGCGTACTCCGACATGTCGATGCGGACCATGGCACGCTCGTCGTCGAAGAGGAAGTCCGCGAGGGACTTTGCGAGCTCCGTCTTTCCAACGCCCGTCGGGCCGAGGAACATGAACGAGCCGGTTGGGCGGTTCGGGTCAGCGACTCCGGCGCGCGAGCGGCGCACGGCGTCCGACACCGAAGCCACGGCCTCGCGCTGGCCAATCAGGCGCTCGCCGATGTGGTCTTCCATCGTGAGGAGCTTCTCGGTTTCGCCCTGCATGAGGCGGCCGACCGGGATACCCGTCCAGGAAGCCACAACCTCGGCAATGCCATCCGCGTCCACCTTCTCGGCGATCATGGGAGTGGCGTTGGTATCGCTGGCGTCCTCTTCGGCTTCGCCGGCGTCGATCTGAGCCTGAATGTCAGGGATATCGCCGTTTTGGATACGTCCCGCATCCTCGTAGCGACCCTCACGGATGGCCTTCTCGAGTTCCGTGCGCAGCTCGTCGAGGCGGACGCGCAGATCGCCGACCTTGTTGCGGCCGGCCTTCTCCGACTCCCAACGCGCATTCAGCGCGGCGAGTTCCTCGGACTTGTCTGCGAGTTCAGCCTCAAGGCGTTCGAGCCTGTCAGCTGCCGCGTCGTCGAGCTCGTCGGGATCCTCAAGGTACGCCTTTTCCATCTTCAGGCGATCCACCTGACGCTGCAGGACGTCGATCTCCTCGGGCGAGGAATCCAGCTCCATGCGCAGGCGGGATGCCGCCTCGTCCACAAGGTCAATCGCCTTGTCCGGGAGCTGGCGGCCCGAGATGTAACGGTCCGACAGGGTGGCAGCTGCCACGAGCGCGCCGTCCGAGATCGTCACCTTGTGGTGAGCCTCGTACTTCGGCGCGATGCCGCGCAGGATCGCCACGGTGTCCTCCACCGAGGGCTCGCCCACGAACACCTGCTGGAAGCGGCGCTCAAGAGCGGGATCCTTCTCGATGTTCTCGCGGTACTCGTCGAGCGTGGTTGCGCCCACGAGGCGCAGCTCGCCGCGGGCCAGCATCGGCTTGAGCATGTTGCCGGCGTCCAGCGAGGAATCTCCTCCGGCGCCCGCACCGACGACCGTGTGGAGCTCGTCGATAAAGGTCACCACTTCGCCCTCCGACTCCTTGATCTCTTGGAGCACGGCCTTGAAGCGTTCCTCAAACTCGCCGCGGTACTTCGCACCTGCGAGCATGCCGGCGATATCAAGCGAGATCAGGCGCTTGCCCTGAAGGGAGGCGGGCACATCGCCGTCGACGATGCGCTGGGCCAGCCCCTCGACCACGGCGGTCTTACCCACGCCGGGCTCGCCGATAAGAACGGGGTTGTTCTTCGTGCGGCGCGACAGGACCTGGACGACCCGGCGGATCTCGGAATCGCGGCCGATCACCGGGTCGAGCTTGCCTTCGCGAGCCATGTCGGTGAGGTCGGTGCCGTACTTGTCGAGGGCTTGGAACGTGCCCTCCGGATCCGGGTTGTCGACCTTGCGATTGCCCCGCACGTTTGGCAGGGCTGCCATGAGCTGGTCATGGCCTGCACCCGTGGCGCGCAGGATCTCGCCCGCCGAATGCTGCGAGCTCGAGAGCGCGAGTAGCAGGTGCTCGGTTGAGATGTAGGAATCTCCGAGGGCCGTTGCCTCCTTGCCTGCGTCCGACAGGACGAGGTTCGTGGGGCGCGATGCCTGCGGGTTGCCCGCGGAATTGCCCTGCACTGCGGGCAGGGTTGCCAGTTGCGCGCTCACTCGCTGAGCGATTACGCCTTGATCGGCGCCGACCGCTTCAAGAAGCGCGTTTGCGACTCCATCCTTCTGGTTGAGGAGGGAGCTCAGAATATGGGTGGGCTCAAGCTGCGGGTTTCCTGCCTGGGTGGCGGCGGAAAGGGCGTCAGCAATGGCCTCCTGCGACTTGGTCGTCAGCTTATCCATCTATACCTCCGAAAAGTTCTGGCTCGTGAGAGCCGTAAAATCTATCCACTGAAGACAACGTCAACTAAGTTGAGTCTATTCCACTCAACCTCATGGCGTGGAGTGGTGTGCGCTACAGGCGAATGCCGGGGCTTGAATGGATGGGGCTCCGTGTTGGGACTTCTCGGTCACCCGGGCTGGCGGAGATTCTCGGGGCGCTGACAGCCCGATCTTCGCTATATGCCGACATCGGGCCCACAGCACCCCGCAAATCGACGCCTCAGACCGAGACACCACCGAATTGCGCGGAATGACAACGCGGCAAACCAGAAACCCGGACGGGGCAGCTACATACCCGACCAACCGTCAGGTCGAGATCGCAGTGCACCGGCCAACGAACGGGATCGTGCCGCTACACGCCAAACTAGGAGCGATCGCCACACACCGGACAATCGACAGGGCGCGAACCCTGCTCGCGAACAGAACTTTTATCCACAGCTCCCGAGACGCGGCGATTGTCCACAATTTCAAGTTGGCTGACGTCGCGCGATCTTCGGTTCCAAAAGAATAGTCACATGAGCCCATTTCACGAATCGTTCTTTCACAGAGCGCATTCGCCTGCCCCGATGCGTCCGGAGGATTTCGCGATAGCGGACTCCTTCCGCACGCACGTAGGAATCGACCCCCGGGCAACGCACGAAGAGCTGGCTGTGGCGGCAGGAATTGTTAGCCGCAAGGAGCTGGCTCGAATGGGTTTCGTGACCGACAGACAAATCCGCGCGGGAATCCAGACCAGGCAGTTCACCCGGATCGCCCACGGCAGATACGCCCTGCCACACGCCCATGCCAATGCGCGAACGGCCGCACGCCACAACGCAAGAGTCACCTGCCTGAGCGCGTGCGAGATGTACGGCCTATGGGTTCCGAAGCAATCAGAGCTCCATGTGGCGATTAGGCGGTCGAGCCCCCTACCGGCTGGTTCGAGCCTCATCTTTCACCGAACAGGCCAGATTCCGGCGGCGCCAATTGTGGATGTCTACTCCGCTCTCGCGCAGGTATGCTCGTGCGCCGACCCAGAGACTGCACTCATCATCCTCGAATCGGCGATGAATCAGCAGCTCGTCACCCTTGACGACCTCCCACAGCTCACCGCGAATGCGCCGCTCAAGGCAAAGAGGATTCTTCACCGGGCCATCGCCACCTCCCAATCGGGCTCTGAGACGAGAGTGCGGAACTTCTTCCATTCGCGTCGCGTCCCGGTGCGCTCTCAAGTTCAGATTCCGTCCGTCGGCTTCGTCGACCTGTTGGTTGGCAGTTCCCTCATCGCGGAATGCGACAGTCTCGCCTACCACTCCCGCCCGGCGGACTATCATCGCGACCGCGTCCGCGATGCCCACACCCGCCTGCTCGGCTACACGGTAATTCGCCTGAGCTATGACCAAATCTGGCACGACTGGGACAACACGAAACACCTCCTTCAACGCGTCATTCGCACGCGCCAGCACCTGCGCCCGCCCACCCCAATTTGACCGGGCGGGTAATCTGGAGCCATGCCAGAAGGACACTCCATTCATCGCCTTGCCCTCGTTCTCACCGAACTCTTTTCCGGTGAGGTCGTGCGCGCATCGTCCCCGCAGGGTCGGTTCGCGGCCGGCGCCGAACTCCTCGACGGGAGCCGGATTCTGCCCGTCCAGGCGTGGGGAAAGCATCTTTTCATCCCATTCGCGGATGCCGACAATCCCGACCCCACCGCTGACATCTCCCGATCCAACGTGGCCGATCATCTCGAGATTCGCTGGATCCACGTCCACCTCGGCCTCTATGGCCGCTGGGTCTTCAACGGCGACGACTCTTTCCTCAAGTCCAAACTCCTCGGGGTCCCCCACATCATCATTGGCGAGGGCGATGAGGTTCGTTCCGCGGTGACCGATCCCGCCGACGACGTTCAGTTCGGCACGCGCACCGACCTCGGTGGCATCGTTGAAGCGGGCCCGAGCGCTTCAGCTTGGCGCCCGCCCGCGCCACGCGGCGCGGTTCGCCTGCGCATTCTCACCGAGAACGGCGTGGCTGATCTGTCCGGTCCCAACCAGTGCGAGGTCAAAACCGGAGCGGAGGTCGCGGCCGTTCTCGCGCGACTCGGCCCCGACCCCTTGCGAAACGCCCCCGGCGATCGCGCACTCTTCATTGACCTCGTCAGGCGCAGGCGCGCCCCGATCGGCGGGCTCGTCATGGATCAGTCCGTCGCGGCAGGGCCGGGCAATATCTACCGCGCCGAGACGCTCTTTCGCGTGGGAATCCATCCCGATCGTCCCGGCGCCAAAGTCTCCCGTCAGCGCATTGGTCTCATGTGGGACGACCTCGTAGACATCATGACCGACGGCCTCGAAACCGGCACAATCCAAACGATCCAGCCCGATCTTGCTCCCGCCAAACCAATCGAGGGTGATCTCGAGGCCTCCCGCTGGGCGGTTTACCATCGCACCGGCCGACCCTGCCTGCGTTGCGGTTCCACGATCCGCGAGAAACTGATGCAGGGGCGCCGACTCTTTTGGTGCCCGGGCTGCCAGCGCTAACGCCACACCCGCACACACGGCACGACCCCCGCACACACGGCACGACCACCCGCACACAGCACGACCGCCCACGCAGCATGCCGACCACCCCCGCCCACAACGACCCGCCCACAACGACCCGCACACCGGCCGCCTCCGAACAGCGCGAACCAACTACCGATGCGGCCTGAATCACTGTAAAATTCAGGAGAACGGCACGGCCACCCGACCGCGGGGCCAGCGCATCCGCGAGGGCAGGCTAGAAGTGCCGGTTGTCGAGAGAAAGGGGTCTTACATGTCATTTTTTGATAAGGCTAAGAGCGCAGCAAAGAGCGCACTGAACAACGACAAGGTCGAGCAAGTTACCGACAAGGTCCTTGATAAGGCAGAGCAGGTGGCCAACGACAAGCTTGGCCCCGACAAGGCTGAAAAGGTCCGCAATGTTCGCGACAAGATCGACGAGCAGGTCGGCGACGAGAAGCGGTCCGACGGCCCGACGACGAAGGGTCCGGATCCGGATAGCCCGATTCAGGGCGACTTTGATCAGAAGTAAGTCCCTCTTTCTGAATCTTTAGCCCGTGGGGTGCGGTTGCAGTATGCAGCCGCACCCCACGCTTTTGCGCTAACAATCGCACACCTGCGCGAACCTCGGAATCTCGGCGCTGTTTCGCTTCGTCTCTCAGCGAGTTTTCAGCTGTTTCCCCCTCCGCAATCAGTGACCGCCGTTACGCTGGCACCAGATCGCATCGCGACCAATGGAACTAAGGGAAGGAACCTCATGAGCGAAACATATGATTCGAGCGAGACTTACGACGCCGATAAGGAACAGGACCTGCGCGAGCAGGCCATTTCGCCCGATCGGGCCGAATCCGCTGACAAGGAAGTGGAGGCGGACGACGAGACGATCGTCGAGCTGGAAGGCGTCTCGAACCGTCACACGGCGGAGCGTATGACCACCGCGCGTGACGTCATTGATCAGGAACTCGGCACGAAGGGATACCCCGCCCGCCAGCCGTGATCGCAGGGCAGTCGCGATAGTGGCTCGCTGCCCACAGAACGAAGCATGCCGTAGAACCTCTCGACGTGAAGGAGTGACTCAGATGACCGAACTCAACCCAGACGACATGCGTCCAGACGACATGATTGACCAGCACAACGAGACCCCCGAGGAGACGTTCGAGGATCTGCTTAACGATTCAAACGTCGATATTGACGGGGAAGTTACGAAGGAAGAAGCTCTCGACGTCCCGCCGGCTCAGCGCCGTGTTGGAGGTCCGACCAACCCGGACTCGGGCGCTCAGGACCCGTTCAAGCGCTAAATCCACGACTCGAATTCGAAGGGCGGCCCAACCGGACCGCCCTTCCGCTATGTCGGTTTCCAGCGTGAGGTGCGTCAAAGTTTTCGGACAATTCCCACGCACATCGCGGTCGGCTCGCTACGGTTGACCACTGATGCGGCAGAGTGCCGCAGGGAATGGATTGTCATGCTGAAGCGCGTCATCGTGATCGCACTTGCTTACCTCGGGGTCGTCGTCGGCGCCGGATTCTCATCAGGGCAGGAGGTGCTTCAGTACTTCGTCGCACACGGCAGCACGGGCATTATCGCCGTCGCCATCACCGCCGGCTTCATGGCCATAATCGGCGTGGCGGCCCTACAGCTAGGCTCGTACTCAGGCGCAAAAGACCACTCCACCGTGTTCAACCAGATCGCACACCCCGTGATCGCCCGCGCCCTCGACGTCTTCATCGTCTTCACCCTATTTTCCATCGGGTTCGTCATGATCGCCGGCGCCGGCTCGAACCTCAACCAGCAATTCGGCCTGCCGGTGTGGGTTGGGTCCGCGCTCATGGTCGTGCTCGTCATAGTCACTGGCCTCCTCGACGTCGACAAGGTCACCAAAATCATCGGCGGCCTGACCCCGTTCATGATTCTCATGATCCTCTCCGGCGCCATCTACACCTTCCTCAACCCCGATGGCACCGTAGACGAAATGCAGCTCTACTCCAACACACTAGAGCCCGCGCTTTCGAGCCTCTCGCTGTCCACCGTCAACTACATCGCGCTCGCATTCGCCACCGGCGCCTCGATGATGATCGTCATGGGCGGCGACATGTTCAATCCGAAGGAGGCGGGCGTCGGCGGACTCGTGGGTGGCCTGATGTTCGGCACGCTGCTTGTCATCGCCACAATGGCGCTCTTCCTCAAGCTCCCCTCCGTCGCCGACTCCCCCATGCCCACGCTCGCACTCGTCGACTCCATGCACCCCACGCTCGGGCTATTAGCCGCGATAGTCATTTACGGGATGATCTATAACACCGCGGTTGGCATGTACTACGCGCTCTCGAAGCGCGCGGCGGGCGTACGCAAGTCCTATTTCAAGCCCGCCCTGTTCGGCACGGTTTTGATCGGTTTCGCACTGTCGTTCGTCGGGTTCGAGTCCCTGGTGGGCAACCTGTTCCCGATCATCGGCTACGTGGGCATCGCCCTCACCGCGCTCATCATCATCGGCTGGTTCTCTTCGCGCGAGAAGATTTCCGAGGAAGCAAGCCGCCGCGAGCGCATTCGCCAGCTATTCCGACGCCGTTGGCAAAAGGAAGTTCCGTACACCCCGGAGCACCACGAAGAGCTGACCGAGGAGATCAAGTCATCGACGCTCAATAATCGCGAGGTGGTTGGGTCTCTTCGCGACGAGGTCGTGGCGGAGATTGAAGCCGACCCCGATGCTGACCTGGACCCGGTCCTGACCGCGCATTACGGGTACAGTGACGGCGAATTCGAGAATGATGAGTTCGACTTCCGCCACCCGACATCGCTCGGAAACGGTGACCCACAGCCATTTGAGCCGGGCACGGATCTCTTTGACGAGGCCGATGAGGAGGCTGGATCGGCAGACTTCGAGGGCGACAACGAGGCTGGATCGGCAGACTTCGAGGGCGATAACGAGGCGGACGAGACTGCCGTCGAAGGTGAGAATTCCGAGCCTTCCGAAAAGTCCCAGCAAGTTTAGTGACCAGAGTGCCGAAACGATCGAAAAATCGCCTTTCCGGGCCGCATTCTCACTAAACTTGTCGCGCCACTAAACTTGTCGCGCCACTAATCTTGTCGCACTCACTAATCTTGTCGCGCTGGTGACGGTCCTTGTTCGAGTGCGCTCACGTCCAAGGGCCACGGTTCGCGCGGTATGGCTTCCGGCGAGATGTCGGCGGGCTGTGCATCCGCTGGTAGACCCAGCGATTCCAGGAGCAGCGCGCGCACGTCCTCCGCGCCCCACCCAAACTCGGCCAGATCCGCGATGGTGACGGCACCGTCGCGCTTGGCAAGCCTCGCACCCTCGAGGTTCACCACGAGCGGCACGTGTATGTACTCGGGCGTCTCGAATCCAAGCAGCCGCTGCAGGTACACCTGGCGCGGCGCGGATGAGAGCAGATCGTCGGCTCGCACAATTTGAGTGATGGCGTAATCCCCATCGTCGACGACGGCCACAAAGTTATAGGCGAACGCGCCGTCCCCGCGACGAATCACGAAATCATCGACGGCGCCCGTGTACTCCCCCGCGATCCGATCTTGGACGGTCAGCTCGAGCACGTCCGTCTTCAACCGGTAGGCAGGACCGCGGTTCATCCCCTCCAGTTTGGCTCGACCAGCCTCGCGCTCCGCTTCGCTAAGGTTCCGGCACGTGCCCGGATAGGACCCCGGTGGCCGGTGCGGAGCCGACGCCACATCGGCCAGTTCGCGCCGGGTGCAGTAGCACTCGAAGAGCAAGTCGCGCTCACGCAGGCTCTCGAAGACCTCCGTATACCGGTCGAGTCTGCTGGATTGATAGAGCACGTCTCCGTCCCAGTCGATCCCCAGCGCACTCATGTCATCGAGCTGACGCGAGTAGAACTCAGCCCTAGATCGCTCGTCAAGGTCTTCCATCCGCATGTGGAATCCGAGCCCCTCGCGCCGAGCAAACGCCCACGCCAGTAAGGCCGTCCGGAGGTTTCCAATGTGAAGGTCGCCGGTTGGCGACGGTGCGTATCTGCCACTCATTCCGCGATTCTTTCACACTGCGTCTTTCACACTGCGCGAAAGTCGGTTCCCTGCCACTCACAGTTCCCGACCATGGAAGAGACCCCGAAGAGCAGTGACCAACCACCCGAGCAGTGACCACCCACTTGGCATGACCCCGTGCATCCGCCCGCGACCCACCTAAACCTCGTGGGGCCGACTGAAACCTCGTGGGACCGACCGAAACCTCGTGGGACCGACCGAAACTTCACGAGACTGCCGCAACGCCGCCAACCACCACCGACTAGCACCCCTATGAAAACCACCGAACCCGCCGCCAACCACCACAGCGGCTAGCGCGCAACCAGTGCAAATAATGGAATGGTTCCAAAAACTACGATATAGTTGAAATATAAATATCTAAGACCGTGAGAACGGCCATCACCAATGAAGGAGAAAATCATGGCAGAACACGCCGATATGCCCCCTGCATCCATCCAGCCCACCGGCGCCACGATGTACAACGGCGCGCCAGCCATTTCAGACCGCCACTCGCTTTCCATCGGCACGGACGGCCCGCTGCTCCTGCACGATGTCCACCTCATTGACCGCCTCGCCCACTTCAACCGCGAGTCCGTCCCGGAGCGTCGCCCGCACGCCAAGGGCGCCGGAGCGTTCGGTGAATTCGAAGTCACGGGTGACGTCTCGCAGTGGACGAAGGCCGACTTCCTCCAGCCGGGCAAGAAGACCCGCACGCTGACCCGCTTCTCCACCGTTGCCGGTGAGATGGGCTCG
>NZ_JBHWPL010000037.1:0-22625 GCF_043424875.1 Trueperella sp.
TGGTATGCATTTAGCCCTTTTCCTTTGAGATGATGTAGGTGGGTGAAAAGTAGGAAAAGCCCCGGGGCAAGCCCGGCTACCGGCTGGGAACCTTGGGGCTTTGCCGTGTCCGGGAACGGGAGGGACAACATGCCACCGAAGCCTGCGCGTCCGTGTTCCCAGCCCGGCTGCCCGAACCTCACCCACACCCGCTTCTGCCCGGAGCATGCGAAAGCGGAGGACGAACGGTACCGGCGGTGGCAGCGTGACCTGAAGATCAACCGCAGATACGGTGCCCGCTGGCGCAAGATCCGCGCCGCCTACATCACCGCCCACCCCTTGTGTGAGGACTGCCTCGCGGCTGGCCGGTACACGCCGGCGCAGGAAGTCCACCACATCCTCCCGCTCGAACACGGCGGCACCCACGACACCAGCAACCTCCGGGCGCTGTGTAAGCCGTGCCACTCCAGACAGTCAGCGCTCGACGGAGACCGTTGGAGGCAAGCACCCAGGGTCTACGCCTACTGATGAGCCCGTACGTTGCACGCAGTCGCCGCGATGGTCTGGAACCTAGTTGCCTACCTGCTCTGCTTTGGTGCCGAATCGCTGTCGGAAACCCTACGTCTGTTGACGGACTAAGGTGATGGTTCGGTTAGTTTTGGCGGCGATTGTGGGATCGTGTGTGACGAGCATGAGGCCACACTTGCGTTGGTGCACTTGGCTTAGTAGCAAGTCCATGGCTTCTTCACGTAGCTCAGTGTCGAGTGCGCCAGTGGGTTCATCTGCGAGTATCAGCTTTGGGCTGTTGATAAGGGCGCGTGCGAGCGCGGTTCGTTGACGTTCGCCACCAGAGAGTTGTTCGGCCATCCGGGATTCTTCCACGTGAAGCTCGCGTAAAAGTTGCGAGGCTTCGTCGCGAACGGTTGGATCGTTTTTGTCCCAGAGTAACCGTGGCAACATAACATTATCAAGTGCGGTGTAGCCACTCATAAGTTCACCGTTTTGAAAGACAGTACCAATTGTTGTTGAGCGTAGACGCGCCAGTTGATCGAACTTGAGCTGATGAACGTTTGTGCCGTCAACGAGGACGCTACCTTGGAGTGGCCGATTCATGCCAAGGATCGTTGTCAAGAGGGTGGTTTTACCAACGCCAGAACGCCCCATGATTGCTACCGTCTCACCCGTGTCGATGTCAAGGTTGAACGCCGTAAACAAGGAAGTTGTGTAACCACATGACAGGTTGCGACATTGTAGGATGCTCATTTTTCAGCTCTTTCCGGGCAGCCAGTTAGCGGCTTCTTTCTTAACAAGGACGTACATGAGGATTGCTTGGGTAAGAATAAAAACTAGGTAGAGGACCCCGATAGCGATCATGAATGACCACGGAAAGAATCCACCAAATGCGAAAAAGAACTGGCTCGCGAGGAAGACCCCTATACCAAGTGAGGCTATTCCCGTCACGATGCTCACTGTTGCGTGACGCATGGAGATCGTCCACGCAATTGTGTCAGATTTGCCTGTCAAAGATGCGATGGGCGCAAACTCCTTGGCATGAGAGCTCGTTTCTCGCGCGTACTGCATCCAAACCGACGTCATCGCGTAAATGAAACCAAGCGTGGTAAAAAGCGTCAACCAAGTTGCTTGCTGTCGATATATCTGTGCGATCGCTCGCCCGCTTTCTCCATCAGCAATTGATAGTGGGGGAATGGGTGTATCAAACTCGATCCCTTGGATCTGTGTCAGTAAGTCTTCTTCTTGCTCAGAAATCGTATAAATCCACGCCCATCGAGATTCTAACGAGATTTCATCAAGTTGCGCATCATATTCGGGAACCAATACGTGCTGAACGTAGTCTCGAAGGTATGTGTGGTTCACCTGCCCTGAACTCACTTCTGCCACACCTTGACCATAGGCTGCCACATACACTGTCACTGCAGGGTCCTGGGACGCAATAATAGCTGCTGCGTCATCTAAACAGGTTGCGTAGTCTCCAGAGCAATTCAGTGATGTCTTGACAATTTGGAATCCGTCTGGAGGCCTTGGCGGGGGAACTTGAGCTCCAGCAATGATTCCAAACAGTGCCACGAGAATCACCCCGATGGCAACGAAGCTTCCTGCGA
The DNA here is from genome assembly GCF_043424875.1 of Trueperella sp. Lineage (NCBI taxonomy): Bacteria > Bacillati > Actinomycetota > Actinomycetes > Actinomycetales > Actinomycetaceae > Trueperella > Trueperella sp. The sequence goes on from NZ_JBHWPL010000037.1 coordinate 2,100, forward strand.
AAGCACCCGTTCGCGAAGCTTTATAGGGGTGATTGATCACCCAGCGAAAAAATACACCAGTTCGTAGATCTATTGCTCGTCTTTTTATCACGAAATTCGTCATGACGGCGCACAGCACTGCGAGGGTGGCATGTAGCCCCAAAATCACGAAAAAAACTGTGACCATGACAAGCGGGAGCACAAGGCTGTTGGGGATCTTTAGCCAGAACACTCCCATCACAGTTGCCAGCACGATTCCAAGCCCAAATAATGCAAGCCCCGAACCGGTACTGAGAGACCATCGTTTGCCCGCGCGGGAGCGAGTTCGGTTCGTGCTTGGCCACGTTAAGTACGCAAAAGCGATACCTGTGACTATTGCGAGATATGCGACGAGTGGCGCGAGGTTATCAACGTAGATATTGGGGTGAAGCCGATATCCCGTAAAAGGCAGACGAACATATCCCGACGCCAAGACCACGATGACTACTGCAGCTAGACTCACACCCACAAGGTATGGCCTGTAAAGGTAGGTAACCGAGTGCCGGATGAGTTCACGACGTGGAGCACCGATGCTCTCGAGCACGAACCGTTCGCCGGAAAGCAGCTCCTCTACTGATGCACGTGTTGCGCGAAGGTTGAGAATAAGAGGAAAAGCGAAAACTAAAAGAGCCACCGGTAATAAGTACTGTGACCATTGCTCATAGTTGACATCTCCGAAGAGCGCACCATCACGAGCGTCTCCGGCGAAGCCGGAAGAGAAATACACTCCCTCTTCATCTCTGGCCAAGTCAATAAAAGCTTGCCCGTTGCTCGGCCGATAATACGCAACAATCTCACCATCGAGAATCACAGCATTATCAATAACTGCCTGAATTGGTCCAAACTGTCTCTCCAAAATATCCGAGTACGGCACTGCGGATTCAGATACTGCGATCTGTCCCGGCTTGAGCCACTCCGTTAGCCCCGCAGGCAATTCAGCATCATCACTCAGAGGTTCAATCTCCAACACCCCTACAAGGCGAGAATCAATAAAGGTATTGTCCACTCGATAAGCAAAACTCGCGCTCTCCTCAGTAGAGACATATACAGGTGAACGCGAGTTTGCTATCGAGTACCTTGAATCAAGTTCAGCAGGAATCGCAGCCAAGGCGAAAAAACACATAACAACGAAGAACGATGTGAGCCCTACGGCTACCCGCTGAATAAGGTGTTGATTTGACATCTATGTTCCGGCTTCTAGTAAATCCAGCCGCCACAGTCCATCGGCAGAGGCGCTGGACGTGAAAGACAAGGCTGAATAGCAGTAATTTTACTAGGAGCATACTTAGTTACTGTTGTGCCGTAACCACTTTTATTTGCTAAACCGGCTTGCTTCGTTCCTCCGTCATACTTGTAGTTAACGGCGGGAAACTTTCCATCTCCAGCGTTGTCCTTGATCGAGATAAATGATCCTGAGGTGTAGGTGTACTGACCATATTTCGATCCGGCGTAGCTAAGAGCAGATGCAGTCGATGCAACGCCCATCACCATTACGATCGCGGCCAAGCCTGCAGTGAAAGATCGCTTCGTTTTATTCTCACTTCCTTGTGTTATATGAGCGGGTGACGGGAATCGAACCCGCGCCGGCTGCTTGGGAAGCAGCAGTTCTACCATTGAACTACACCCGCCGGTAGGTCGATCATAAGGAATTCGGGGTGGGTCTGCCAAAACGGCAGACCCACCCCGTTGCTACGGTGCGCCTTAAGTCCGCGCCTCAGGCGCGCACGATCGTCACATCGCCCACGCCGGACTTTGCCTCCAGATAGACCTTCGACGTCACCTCGGCGACGCTCGCAACCTCGTCGAGCTCGCTCTTGACCTGCCCGAGCCCCGTCTTGACCTCGAGCTTCGCGGCCGTCCCCTCCACGATGCCCACGCGGACATCGCCGGTTCCGGACTTCACCTTGAGCGACTTCGGCGGCTCGGCACCCGTCACGGCTGCCACGTTAATCGAGCCCACGCCCGTCTTGAGCTCGCACTTTTTCGTCACCATCACGCGCTCGATGTGGATGTCACCGGTCCCCGACTTCACGTCCGAGCCCTCGACCTCCTCGATCTTGACATCCCCGGCGCCGGTCTTGACCTCCGAATCCACAAACGCGGTGCCGGTAACGTTGCCCGCGCCCGTCTTCACCTTGGAATCCACGCCGCGAGCCGCGATGTCGACGTCGCCCTGGGCAACCGACAGCTCCATCTGCGCCGTATCCACCGGGATTGTAATGACCACCTCGCCCGGCGTGCCGCCCGTGCCAAACGTCTTCTGCTCACGAACGCGCACACCGGCGTCGCTCGTCTCAATCCGCGCGCCAGCCGGCTGGTTCTCCCACTCGACCGACGGCTCGGCGCCCGGGTCAACAACGATGCGCACGCCCGCGCTGTACAGCTTTACTCGAATTTTGAAGTTCATAGTGTCTCCTTACATCGACCAGCCGCTGAGCCGATTCGCGCTCGGCTGGCGGCGGGACAGTTTGTCAGTGACGGCCTCCACGATCCAGGAATTCAGGGAGCCGCCCGTGGTTTGCGTATGGGTGGTGATGGCATCGCGCAGTGTGCGGGGGAGGCGCAGCGTCATGCGAACTACCGGATCGTCGTCGAAATCCGGCACGTTCGGCGTCGCGTCCACGGCGAACTCCGGCCCGCTCTTACCCGCCCTCACGTAGAGGTTGGTCGTGATGCCTTGACGATTCAGGCTCTCGGCCGCGTCTACCAGAATCTCCTGGCGAATCTGAGCGAGCGCAGGGCCGAGCGCACGTGTAATTGCCGGGACGGCCGCCCGGACGTCCTCGGACGCGAGGGCTGTCGCCGCCTCAAGCTCGGCGGCGAGGATCTCGGCAAATTCATTGGTGTCTCTCATGGCACCAGTATGACACCATTCATGACACCGCGCAACCGACACCCGACATCCGCCCGCGAACGCCCGTCCTCCACGCGGCGCGCGTGAGAGAATCGACCCATGCTTCTCTCAGATCGTGACATCCACGCATACGTCGAACGCGGCAAGATCACCCTCGACCCCTGGGACCCCGAGATGGTGCAACCCTCGTCAGTCGACATCCACCTCGACCGCTTCTTCCGCCTCTTCGACAACCACAAATACCCCATGATCGACCCCTCGCAGCCGCAACCCGAGCTCACCCGCCTCGTGGAAGTGCCCGCCGACGGCCACCTCGTCCTCCACCCCGGCGAGTTCGTCCTCGGTTCCACGTACGAGCAGATAACCCTCGACGACGACGTCGCGGCGCGCCTCGAAGGCAAGTCCAGTTTGGGACGGCTCGGTTTGCTCACGCACTCCACGGCCGGCTTCATCGATCCCGGGTTCTCGGGCCACGTGACGCTCGAGCTGTCGAATACCTCGACGATGCCGATCATGCTCTTCCCGGGCATGAAAGTGGGGCAGTTCTGCTTCTTCCAGCTGAGCTCGCCCGCCGAGAACCCCTACGGCCAGGGCGCCCACGGGTCGCGCTATCAGGGGCAGCGGGGCCCGACGGCGTCGCGCTCGGATCTGAATTTCCATCGCATCGACGTCTCGGATCATCACTTCACTGAGTAAGCGCGCGGAGAGGTACGCGGAGAGGTGAGCGGTGACGCACGCGGGGAGCTCCGCAGTGCACTCCGCCCGCGCCTCCGGCGTCGCGAAGGTGCCGTCGCGCAAACTTCGGGACAGCACTGCGCCACGCCCCCGCCGCGCTTCAGAAAAGCCGTGCAAGAAGCGTGATTTTTATCAGGAAAGGATGAGACAGAGCGACTTTTAGTGTCCCTTTCTTTAAGATGGAGAGTGACATCGCGCGGACGGCTCAGGGCGTGATTCTGAGCCGCCAACTCACAGACATCACGGGAGCGCCATGCTGATTTTGCTAGCCGCCTTTGCGATAGGCGCTCTCGTTGCGCCTGTCATCATGCGGCGGGGCAGGCTCGGCTACGTCACACTCTCCGTCATCCCGCTCTCGTCCTTCGTCGCGCTTGCCATGCAGGGGCGCCAGGTCCTCAGCGGAAACTTCCCCACGGAATCGTGGGCGTGGGTCCCGCAGCTCAGCCTCAATCTCACGTTCAGGCTCGACCATCTGTCGTGGGTGATGTCGCTGATTGTGACGGGCGTGGGTGCGGCCGTGCTCTTCTACTGCGCGCGCTACTTTTCCGCGTCAGCATCGGGAATGGGCCGCTTCGCGGGCCTCTTCCTCGCATTTGCCGGCGCGATGCTCGGCCTCGTTATCACCGATAACACGCTGGCGCTGTACCTGTTTTGGGAATTGACCTCGGTCTTCTCCTTCCTGCTCATTGGCTTCAACTACGAGAAGCGATCCTCTCGCCGCGCGGCCAGCCAGGCTTTTATCACGACGACGCTGGGCGGACTCGCCATGCTCATCGGCATCATCACGCTCGGCAACATCCCGGGCGGCTCGTACTCGCTGGTTGAGCTCATCGACTCCTTCAATGCGGGCACGCTCGGCGTGGCCCCGATTACCGCGAATTCCACGCCGCCCGGCGCGATCGTCGCGGCCGTCGTCCTCATCCTTATCGGCGCGATGGCCAAGTCCGCGATCATCCCGTTCCACTTCTGGCTCCCGGCGGCCATGGCAGCCCCCACCCCGACGTCGGCGTACCTGCACGCCGCGGCGATGGTGAAGGCGGGCGTCTACCTCGTAGCCCGCCTTGCTCCCGGCTTTGCTGACGTGCCCGCGTGGCGATGGATGGTGCTCGTCGGTGGCATTGGCACGCTCCTCATCGGCGGCTACCGCGCGCTCAAGCAGAACGACCTCAAGCTCGTCCTCGCCTTCGGAACCGTCTCGCAACTCGGCCTCATTTTGATCATGGTCGGCTACGGAACGTCGGCGATGTTGCTCGCCGGCCTCGGTATGCTCGTCGCCCACTCGATGTTTAAATCCACGCTCTTCCTCGCGGTCGGCCAAGTCGACTGGGCCACCGGCACGCGAGACCTCCGCCAGCTGTCCGGACTCGGGCGCCAGATGCCGATCACGGCCGCGGCCGCCGGCCTCGCGGGCCTGTCCATGATGGGCTTCCCGGGCTTCGCCGGCTTCGTCGCCAAGGAAGCCGCGCTCCACGCGCTCGTGGGCAGCGACCTCGTCGGCACGATCACCCTCATCGCCATCGCGGTGGGCTCGGCCTTCACCGCCGCCTACACACTTCGCTTCTGGTGGGGCGCCTTCGCGGACAAGCCGGGCATCGAGAACGTCAAGATCAAGAAGCGCTCCTGGCTCATGACGATCCCGGTCGTCACCCTGTCACTCGGCGGCCTGATCTTCGGCATCGGCGCCCACTGGCTCGACGCCGCCCTCGTCCCGCACGCCCAGCAGATCGCAGGCGAGCCGGGTCACCTCGTGGCATGGCCGGGTCTGGGCGCTCCGTTCTACCTCACGCTCGTGATCCTCGCGGCCGGCGTCGCTATCTTCGCCCTGCGCGGCCCATTCGAGCGCACGCTCGGCAAGCGCGACTTCCCGGTCGCCGCCGACGCCACCTACCAGCGCTCGCTCGACGCTCTCGACGCGCTGTCCGGACGAGCGACGGCGTTCACCCAGCGCGGTTCATTGCCCGCCTATCTCTCCACGATCTTCACGTTCACCGTGGTCTCCATCGCCCTGGCGCTCATGGCCGGCAACCTCACGAACACGATCGAACTGCGCCCCTACGACTCGGTGCCCCAGGCAGTCGTGGTGAGCGTGACCGTGGTCGCGGCCTTCCTCGCCGCTCGCGCCCGGCACCGGCTCAAAGCCGTGCTCCTCATGGGGATCTCGGGCTACGGCGTCGCTCTCACGTACGAACTGTACGGAGCCCCGGATCTTGCGCTGACGCAGGCGCTGGTCGAGACGATGACGCTCGTGGTGTTCATCCTCGTGCTTCGCCGCCTGCCGCAATACTTCTCGAATCGCCCGCTGCGAATCTCGCGCTGGTGGCGCATCATCCTCGCGGCCTTCTTCGGCCTGATGACGGCCCTGCTCGGCGTGCTCGCGGCGGGGGCGCGCGTGCACGAGCCGATCTCGTTGTTCTTCCACGACGAGGCTTACCAGTACGGCTACGGCAAGAACATCGTCAACGTGACCCTCGTGGACATCCGCGCGTGGGACACGATGGGGGAGATCGCCGTGGTGGTGGCGGCCGCGATCGGCATTTCCTCGCTGCTGTTCATCCGCGACCGCGGCGGGCGCATCGACCGCTTCCGCAACATCCAAGCCCCGCGCACGAACGTGGCCGGGCAGGTCATTCGCGCGACGCACGAGGTGGAAGGCCCCACGTGGCACCGCAGCCGCACTCGCGTGATCGAGTCGGCCGTGACTTCGCCCGGGCGCAACCGGCGCTGGCTCGAGGGCACGGACCAAGTGCCATTCTGGCGCCGTTCCGTGATTCTCGAGGTGGGCACCCGCCTGACGTTCCACACGATCATGGTCGTCTCCGCGTTCTTCCTGTTCGCCGGTCACAACGCGCCCGGCGGCGGCTTTGCGGGCGGCTTGCTCGCCGGCATCGCCCTCGTGCTGCGCTACGTGGCCGGCGGGCGCTACGAGCTCGGCGCGGCAATTCCGCTTCACCCCGGCCACCTCATGGGTGCCGGCCTTGCGGTTGCCGGAGTATCGGCGCTCACGCCGGTGTTCCTCGGCGGCACCATCTTGCAGTCCGCCAAGATCATCGTCACCCTGTGGGGATTCGGCGAAGTCAAGATCGCCACGGCCGTATTCTTCGATATCGGCGTCTACCTCGTGGTGGTCGGCCTGATCCTCGACATCCTGCGCTCGCAAGGCGCCGAGATCGATCGCCACGGCGAGATCGAGGGCCTCGACGACGACGACTACGAGATCCAGCCATCCGAGGATTCGCGCCGCGAGACCAAGGACGCCCAAGCCGCGCGCAACTTCGACACCCAGGAGAAGCGCGAACACGTGCACGGGCGCGAGCGCGCTGACGAGATTGAAGAAGAGCTTGCCCTGGTGGGAGCACGCGCGGCCGAAGGCAGCGCCGAGGCCACGTCCGCGGCCGAGGGTGCGGGTGAAGCGCCCGCGACGCAGTCCGGCGAGGGCGCGGAACCTGACTCTGAGCGAGCCTCGACCCCGGATGCGCCCGAACCCATCATCGATGACGCCGCGACCAGCGAACACGTTGGCGACGCCGAGCTAGACGTACCGGCGGAGGCGGACGAACCGTGGCCCGACGTCGTCGAACCCGAAAAGGAAACCGTGGACCCCCAGACTGGCTTGACGACCGTCGCGACCGACCCCGAGACGACCAGCGCCATGCAGGAAATCACCGAAGAGGAGGCAGACAAGTGACATCATCAGCCGCACTCGCCATCCTCTCCGGCGTCCTCGTGGGCGTGGGGATCTACCTCGTGCTCGAGCGCTCGCTCTCGCGCATCGTCCTTGGCCTGTCCGCCATCACCAACGGCGTGAACATCCTGTTGCTCATCGCCGGCGGACGCTCGGGCGAACCGCCGCTCGTCGGCGTCGCCGAAAAGGAAGACATGGCCGACCCGCTCGTCCAAGCCATGATGCTGACGGCGATCGTCATCAGCCTTGCTGCGACGGCGTTCATCCTCGCGATGGCGTATAGGTCGTGGCAGCTTAACGGCAACGACGAGGTCCAAGACGACCTCGAAGATCGCCGAATCGCCAAGCGCGAGGGCGAAGACGAATTCGACGCGCGCGCCGATCGGCCGGCCGATCTCGAAAGCGATGCCTCCGAAGCGCACGACGAAACCGAAGGCGAATTCGAGGACGACGAACTGGCCGGGACCATTCATCCCGTGTACGACAAGCCGCGCACGAGGGAGGGAAGCAAGTGACCTGGACCTTCCTTGTAGCTCTCCCGGTGGCGTTGCCGATTCTTGGCGCGGGCCTCTCGCTCGCGTTCGCGTCCGTGCGCCGGCTGCAAGGCCTGCTCTCCGCGGGCATCCTCAGCATCGTGTGGCTGGTCGCCGCGTTCTTGGTCTACCAGTCAAGCAAGGGCCCCGTGGTGCTCGACGTTGCCTCGTGGGCCGCACCCGTGGGTATTTCGCTGGTGGCCGACCGGTTGTCGTCGATCATGCTCATCACGTCGGTGACCGTGACGCTGACCGTTCTTCTGTATTCGCTCGCCCAGGGCGCCGCCGATGGCGATGAGGCCGCGCCGATCGCGGTGTATCACCCGGCGTTCTTGCTGCTCTCGGCGGGCGTGTCCAATGCGTTCCTCTCGGGTGATCTGTTCAACATTTACGTGGGCTTCGAGCTCCTGCTCGTGTCCTCGTTCGTGCTGATCACGCTCGGCGGTACGCGAGATCGAATCCGCTCGGGAACCGTGTACGTGGTGGTCTCGCTCGTGTCGTCGGTGATTTTCTTGATCGGCATCGCGCTGTCGTATGCGGCAGCCGGCACCGTGAACCTCGCGCAGCTCGCCCTGCGTTTGCCGGAGATCGACCCGACCGTGCGCCTGACGATTCAAGTCATGCTGCTCGTGGGCTTCGGCATTAAGGCCGCCGTGTTCCCGCTGTCCGCGTGGCTGCCGGATTCCTACCCGACCGCACCCGCGCCCGTGACGGCCGTGTTTGCCGGCCTGTTGACCAAGGTGGGCGTTTACACGATCATCCGCGCGCAGACCCTGCTCTTCCCGAACAACCGACTCTCGATAATCATCGGGCTAATCGCGGTGGCCACAATGATCATGGGCATCTTGGGTGCCGTGGCGCAGCAGGACATTAAACGTTTGCTCTCCTTCACGCTCGTGTCGCACATCGGCTACATGATCTGGGGCATCTCGATTTCCACAGTGACGGGGCTTGGCGCCACGATCTACTACGCGGTTCACCACATCACCGTCCAAACGGCGTTGTTCCTCGTGGTGGGACTGGTCGAACGAAGAGGTGGCACGACGTCTCTGGTGCGGCTTGGGTCGCTGGCGAAATTGGCGCCGTTCCTGGCCGCGCTCTACATCGTGCCGGCGCTCAACCTCGCGGGTATCCCGCCGGGCTCGGGGTTCTTCGGAAAGGTCGGGCTGATTCAGGCGTCGATCGACCGCATGATGTGGATCGACTGGCTGCTCATTGCCGCGGGCATCATCTCCTCGCTGCTCACGCTGTATGCGGTGTCGCGCGCGTGGAACATGGCGTTTTGGCAGACGGCTCCCGAGCCGCTGCCCGCCAAGCCCATTCCGTGGGGGATGACCGGTTCGGCTGCTGGGCTCGTTGGGGTCTCGCTCTTTATCTCGCTGTGGGCCGGTCCGATTAATCAGTTCACCGAGGGTGCCGCCGTCGAGCTTAAGGCGCGAAGCCCGTACATCGTGTCGGTATTGCCAGAGGACGGGCGCGGAACGGGCGAGAGCCCGCGCGTGCCGGGCGATGACTTGCCAGAGGTTGACGACATCGAAGCACCCGACTGGGCGCCAACCCCTGCCGAAGGTGGGATAGGAGGTAGCGACGATGGCTAGACCACGGTGGAGTAAGTCAGCGCGCGCTATCCATCGCGTCACGCGCAGGCCGGGGCGGTTCCCGCACGCGTCCGCGGGCATGCTCATTTGGCTCATGTTCGTGTGGGTGCTGCTGTGGGGCGATCTCACGCCAGGAAACTTCTTGGGGGGCCTGCTGGTTGCGCTCCTTGTGACCACGGTTGCGCCGTTCCCCGCCACGCCGTTTGATGGGCGCTTCCGCCCGATCGGCGTCGCGCACCTCATTTTGCGATTCCTCTGGGACATCCTCGTGTCGTCTTTCCAGCAGGGCAAGTTTATTTTGACCGGCGGCCAGCCGCAGGCGGCGATCATCCGTATTCACCTGCGCTCGCACTCCGACGTGTACCTCGCGATGATCTCCGGGATGACCGCACTCGTGCCGGGCTCCGTGGTTGTGGAAGCGCACCGCGTGACCGGAACGCTCTACGTTCACGTGTTTGACACGCGGCTCGCGGGCGGAATCGAAGGCGTGCACAGGACCGTTATGGATCTCGAGGAGCGCGTTTTGCGGGCGTTTGCCTCGCATGACGAGCTCGTGGACGCGGGCTTCGTTCCGGGCGCCACGTCTCGCGCCGGCCGTCTGCCTACGCCTTATGCTCCGGCTACCGGTAAGCCCATCGAGGCGGCGGTGGCGACCTCCGAAGAGATCGCGCGGGCCCAAGAGGCGAAGCGCGAAGAGCGTCACGAACGTACGCAGCGCATCGCGGGCAACGTCCTGCAGGCGGAGGTGGACGAGTGATTTACATTCTTGCTGCATGCATGGTCATGCTCGTGATCGCCGCATTCCTCGTCACTGCTCGTGCCGTGAAGGGGCCGACCTCACTGGACCGCATGGTTTCCGTGGACATGGTCTCCTCGATCTTGATCGGTTCCGTGGCGTTGCTGGCGGCGCTTACGAGGCGCTCGGATCTCCTTGCGTTGTTCATCGTCTTAGCGCTCATCGGTTTCGTGGGGTCGACGGCCTTGGCGCGCTTTATTACGCCGCTCGAGCCGAGTGCGCGCCGCATCCTGTCCAAGGATGAGGAGAGCGAGCTCGACGCGCAGATATCCCGGCGCCCCGACGATGCCGCGCCGGTGCACGACGTGGACGCGTTGGAGTCGGACGATGCGGATGTGGATGTGTACGACCCCGACGAGGTGGACTTTTCCGGGACGGACGTCGATTCCGATGACGTGTCGGAGGCCGGCCCGCAGCACGATGGCGCGACCGCCGTGGAAAGGAGAGAGCCGTGAACTGGGAAACTGTAGCCGACGTTGTCGGTATCTCCTTTATTCTGATCGGGTCGATCTTCACGCTCGTGGCCGCAATTGGCGCGTTCCGCTATAACGATCTGCTGGCGCGCCAACACGTGGCTACCAAGCCGCAGGTGTTCTCGCTGATCATGCTCATGACGGGCGTCTCGCTGCTCGTGCGCGAGGCATCCATGACCTGGACGATGATGCTGGTGATTGGCCTCCAGCTCGTGACCTCACCCATTTCGGCGCACATGATGGCCCGCTCCGGCTACCGCACAGACCGCATCGACCGTAGCCAGCTCGTGCTCGACGAGCTCGGCGAGGACATCGCCTCGGGCGACGACAGCTAGCCGCTATGGCTGGTGGCGCTCGCTAGCGCCGATCGCGAGCGGCGATCGCTATCGACGATCGCCGCTACCCTTGCCCGCTGGCAGTGGTAGTGGGACCTACTCGTGACAAACGCCCCGACGCAAGCCACCCATGCACGGGCTTGGATCGCTTCATCGATGGCGGAACTCCAGTCCCAATCGTCGTTTCGTGCTGACACCTGCGCTGTTCACGGCGATAATGGAAACGGTCTTCAATCCTTGGGAGGAAATATGAACATCGGATGGAAAGTCATCAGCCTGGGTATTTCGACAGTCGCTGGTGCGGCGGCGAACGCGGCAGCAGGTCAGGTATGGGAAAAGGGACTGGGCAAGCAAAAGCCCAAGGATGACGATGAGTTGGAGAGCCTGCCCATCAAGGAGCTCATCCTCTTTACCGCTATCACAGCAATCGTGCATGCCACTGTCACCACTCTCATGAAGCGCAAGGCTGCGCAGTGGTACGGCAACGACTAATCGCCTAACCCCGATCGGCTAGCTTCGGTCGCCAAGCCTCGATCAGCCAGCTTCGGTTGCCTAGCCCCTGCGCATCGAAACGCGGTGCGCCTAGGGCTTGATCTTGGCTATATGGGGACATCGTGCTCTGTGCGCCCCGCATTTCGACGGACGCGATGATGAACTCTCACGGCGAAGTGTTATAGTTCGAAGCACGACAGGGGAGCGCGGAAGCGCTGAGAGTGCGAAAAGATTCGCTGACCCTCGAACCTGCTCCGGTTAGTACCGGCGAAGGGAGTCGAGCGTCTCTCCCCAAGCACCCACCGGCTGACGGCAGGCGCTTGGGCCCTCCCAGATATTCAGGGAGGACGAATGAAGGCCAAAAGCCTCATCACCATTATTTCGGCAACAGTATTTCTCGGCGCGTGTTCGGCCGCCGATCAGGCGGATCCCACCGAGAACCAGACAGTGACTGTGCTAACCCACGATTCGTTTGCCATCTCCGACGAGGCCAAAGCGGCCTTCGAAGAGGAGAGCGGCATGACGCTTCGTACCACTTCGCCCGGTGACGCCGGCATGGTGCTCAACCAGCTCATCCTCAATAAGGACAATCCCACCGTCGACGTGGTGTTCGGCATCGATACGATGTCCGCCCAGCGTGCCTTGGACGAGGGCGTGATCGCCGACTACACCCCGAGCAACGATCCGGGCTCGGATCTGCGCATCGGCAACCTCACCGCAATCGACCGCGGAGACGTCTGCCTGAATGCGGACGCGGCCTACTTCGAGGCTGAGGGCCTCGCATTGCCGGAGTCGTTCGCGGACCTCACGAAGCCCGAGTATGAAAACCTGCTCGTCGTGACGAACCCCGTGGTTTCGAGCCCGGGCCTGGCGTTCCTTGCCGGCACGATCGATCAAACCGAGGATTGGCAGCAGTACTGGAACGACCTGCTCGATAACGGAACGAAGGTCGTGGACTCGTGGTCGACCGCCTTCTACACCGACTTCTCGGCGGCAGACGGCCAAGGCGACTACCCGCTCGTGCTGTCCTACGCCTCGAGCCCGGCATACGGCGAGGGCGTGTTCGTGAACGTCGAGGGAACGTGCGTGCGCCAGGTCGAATACGCCGGCGTTGTCAACGGCGCGCAGAACGACGAGGGCGCGCGGGCGTTCATCGACTTCATGGTCGGCGAGCAGTTCCAGTCCGAGATCCCCGAGACGATGTACATGTACCCGGTGGCGGACGTGGACCTGCCCGAGGAGTGGGCAACCTACGCTCAGCAGCCCGAAAACGTGATCGTCCCCGACCCGGCTCTCGTAGCCGAGAACCGCGAGACGTGGCAGCAGCAGTGGACGGAACTCTACGAAGCACGGAACTAATCCCTGCTCCCGGCGCGTGCCCGGACGAGCGGTGCGAACCATATGCGAGACATGATGACGAGATCCGCGGACCGGCCTAACGAGCCCGGGCCGGCACGGGCTGGATCCCCGAGATCCCCCCGGATCCTGCCCCGGCTTGGCTGGTCCGCGGCGCTCGCCATCCCCGCGATCTTCCTCGCGCTGTTCTTCGTCTGGCCGGTCGGCGCCATGATCGTCCGCGGCCTGGGCGACTGGAGCGTCTTCACGGACGTCCTGTCGCGGCCGCGCACGTGGCGCATCGTCGGCCAAACGCTCGGCATGGCGCTAGCGGCCACCGCCGGCTCGCTCCTTCTGGGCATCCCGGGCGCGTTCGTCCTGTACCGCCTGCGCACCCCGTTCCGCCGGGCCCTGCGCGCGTTCGCAACGGCGCCGTTCGCCTTGCCCACGGTCGTTGTCGGCGTAGCTTTTCGTGCGTTATTCGACGACGACGGTCCGCTCGGCTTCCTCGGGCTGGATCAGACGACTGCCGCCGTGGTGCTGGCGATGATCTTCTTTAACTACTCGGTGGTGCTGCGCACGGTGGGGTCGATGTGGGCATCGATTCGGGATCTGACGCCCGCCGCGCGAACCCTCGGCGCGAGCCCGGCCCGCGCATTTTTCACGGTGACGTTGCCCCAGCTCGGACCTTCGATTGCCGCGGCAAGCGGGCTCGTGTTCCTGTTTAGCTCCACCTCGTTCGGGCTCGTGCAGACACTCGGCCGGCCCGGCTACGGCACGGTTGAATCGGAAATCTACGTACAGACCACGGCCTACTTAAACTTGGACGTGGCAGCCGTGCTGTCCGTCCTGCAGTTCCTCATCGTGGCTGTGGCGCTGCTCGTGTCGAGCTCGCTGTCCACCCGAACCGAGCGCGCCCTCGACCTCAACGTTCGGCACCGCGCCGCACCCATCACACGATCCGCAATCCCAGCGATCGTCCTCACGGCGTTCTCGCTCCTCTTCCTGCTGGCACCCATGCTCGCTCTCGTGGCCGGATCGTTGAATGTACGCGGGGAGTGGTCGTTCCACAACTACCGCGCTCTTGGCCAGACGGGAGCAGGGTTTGCGGGCGGCACCTCTGTGACGGAGGCGCTCGAACATTCGGTGCGCATCGCGATCGATGCCTCGGTCATGGCCCTCGTCGTGGGCGGAATCCTAGCGCTCGCCCTCTCGCGGCGGGTTCGCAGCCCGTGGGCGCGCATGGGTCAGCGAATCCTAGACGGCGCGGTTCTCCTGCCACTGGGCATCTCCGCGGTGACGGTCGGCTTCGGATTCCTCATCACCTGGAGCGCGGGCAACAGAATCCCAACCGCCTACATTGTGCCGCTCGCGCAGGCTGTGGTGGCGCTTCCCCTCGTGGTGCGCTCGCTCGTGCCGATCCTGCGAGCCATCGACCCACGCATGCGCGAAGCCGCGGCAACCCTCGGCGCGAGCCCCGGCCGCGTCCTCGCCACGATCGACCTGCCGCTCATGGCCCGCGGTCTGGGCGTCGCATTCGGCTTCGCGTTCGCGATCTCGCTAGGAGAGTTCGGCGCCACCTCGTTCCTCGCCAGCCCCGACTACATGACGTTGCCCGTCCTCATCGGCCGCCTGCTTGGCCGGCCCGGGGTGGATAATTATGGCATGGCGCTCGCCGCGTCCGTCATCCTCGCGCTGATGACCAGCGCAGTCATGTTCCTCGCGGACATCCTTCGCCCCCGAGGCACCCAAGGAGTGACCTTCTGATGTTGCACATTGAGAACCTCAATCTGGTCTACGACCACCCGCCGGTGCACGCCGTGAAAGACGTGTCGATGACGATGCCGACCGGCGAGATCGTGGCGATCCTCGGCGAGTCCGGCTCGGGCAAATCCTCGCTCTTGCGCGCGGTCGCCGGGCTCGAGCCATCCACAGGCTCGGTGTTGATCGACGGCAAGGACGTGGCGAACGTGCCCGTCCACCAGCGCAACATCGGCATGGTCTTTCAAGACGCCCAGCTCTTCCCCCACCGCAACGTGGCGCGCAACATCGCCTACGGGCTAGAAATTCAAGGCCTGCCGAAGGACGCGCGCTCGGAGCGCGTGGCCGAGATGCTCGATCTCATCGGCCTGGCCGGCTACGAAGATCGGCCGATTTCCACGCTTTCGGGCGGCCAGGCTCAGCGCGTCGCACTAGCGCGGACTCTCGCGCCCCGCCCCGAGCTCGTGCTCCTCGACGAACCACTCTCCGCGCTGGACCGGATTCTGCGCACGCGCCTATCGCAGGATTTGCGCGAGATCCTCACGGCCGTCGACGCCACCGCCCTCTACGTCACACACGACCGCGAAGAGGCATTCACCGTCGCCGATCGCATCGCGGTGATGGATGGGGGAGCGCTCGTCCAGATCGGCGACGCCGGCGAACTCACGTCGAACCCCGCCTCCGACGTTGTGCTCCGGCTCCTCACGTAGCGCCAGAAACAGGTAGGTCCCGACGCCGTCCGGCTCCAGAAACTGGTAAGTCCCGACGCCGTCTGGGCCAGCGAGCCTAGAGCCCGAACTTCTCAGCCACGACCCTCAGCCCCACGTCCACGTGGTCGGTGAAGATCGCATCGGCGCCATCGTCGAAGAGTCTCGCCATCTGGCGCGGGGAGTTGATGGTCCACACGCGCACTGCCACGCCTAGATCATGAGCCATGTCGACGTAGCGCCGGAAGAATTGCTGGTCGGCGGCCTGCTTGATGCCGGCGATCTGCCAACCGATGTGGGCGTAGTTGCCAACGCGGATCGCGGGGTCGGGGGCCACGCCCCGCCGCGCCGCATTCACGAGAGCCGCCATCGTCTCCCAGCCCAGCCCGCGCTGGAGCTCGGGCCCCACGATCTCGCGGACGCCCTCGAGCCAGGCGTCCCACGCGTGGGTCACGCACACGCGAGGAGCCGAGTTCGTCGTCACGATGGCCTTTGCTAGCGGTTCGATGGCCCGCTCATCTTTGAGATCCACGATGAACTGCGCATTGGGGAACGACCCCAGCAGGTCAGCCATCTGCATGATGCCGCCAACCGTGCCTTCCGGCCCGCGCACAACCGCCCGCTGAAGCTCGGCGAACGAGTAGTCGGCCGGTGTCCCTTCCAAGTCGGTCAGGCGATCGAGCCGGGCGTCGTGAAAAGCGATCGCCACGCCGTCGGCGGTCACCTGAACGTCGGTCTCAAGAACGCGCGCGCCCGAATTCCACGCCGCGTCGAATGCGGACCGCGTGTTTTCCGGGTATCGCCCCGAAAACCCGCGGTGGGCGATCACGCGCTCGGCCCCGACCGGAGGGCTAAACGGCGCGACCGGCGCCGAGACGTTTCGCGAATTGCCGAGGATCATAGGGTGAGTTTACGGAATTTACTGCAATTCCGGGTTGTACTTGAGGGCGTTGACCTCGCACGAACACTCGGTGGCGATGTTGATGTTGCGCGCCAGCTTTCCTTCGGCACGTAGCTCGAGGAGCTGCGGCACCACGCGGTCGCGCAACGACCACGGATCAATCGTGTTGACGTAAATCTTCGAGCCGCCCTCGAACCCGGCGAGGGTCGACACGCGCCACTTGAGCAGGATCCGCCACGGCATGTTGACGTCGGAATCCTTGGGCTTGGTGTACCACTCTTCGTTGGTGGGCACGTCTGAACCCGTGGCCGCGTGCATCGCGTGCACGAGATCCGACATCGCCGCCTGCTCCTCGCGCGTGTGCTCCCACGGCTGGATGTGCTCGGACTTGGACCACACCTCGAGGGTGGGGTATCGATGCCCGAACCCGGCGATCGCCACCGCATGGGTGTTCTCGGCGATGATGAGGTTGTGGTAGCCGGCGTAGTTGATGCCGGCCTCGTTGTAGAGGTTCGGGTTCTTGCGGACCTTCTCAACTTCCATCCGGCCATTGACCGTGCGCTGATCGATCGCCACGAGCTGCTTGTGCAGGTGGTCGAAGGACGCCCCCGCCGGCTTGAGCCAATTCTGGAACACCTGCACGTAGCGCACGTAGCGGTTGGTCGCATACAGATCCTTCATCGCGTCGATGGTCAGGCGCATGTACCACTCGTGTTCCTGCGGGGTGAGTGTGCCGGAGCTTGCCAGCTCCGTGTCCATCGTCGCCCCGTCCACGAAGTGCCGCTTGGCCACCACGAGATCGTGTCCGCCGCCAAAGAACGAGTACGCGCCGGCCATCTTCTCGCCCTCGGAGAGCTCGTCGAACTCTTCGGAGGTCATCCGCGAGGCATACTTTGTGCGCAGCACGCCCATGACGTGCGCGCGCCCGGCGGGATCAGCCACGTACGCTTCGAGGCGCTTCGAGGCCTCGGGCGTGAGTCGGTAGTCGTAATTCATCGCCCAGTAATCAAACGAGAGAATCTCGAACAGGTTGGGCACCCGGCGGAACTCCCACTGGCGCGACAGCATATCGACGCTGTCAGTATGAATGATCTCCGCGTCGTCGCCCCGGCGCACGAGCCGCGCCTTTTCGGGCGGAGTTTCTAGCACGCGCTGGGTACAAAATGCGCAGTGCCGCCCGAGGTCTTCCTCGTTGACTGGCTGCGGGTCAGGGTTCTTGATGCCGAGCGGGCGATTCGCACGCCCCGGCACCGTCCACACTTCTGTGCCTGAAAAAGGATTGAGTTGCTTGATCGTTCCATCTGCCATTTTCGTAATGGGTTCACGGAAAGATTCATAAGCGGGCATGCGGTTTCCTTTCAGCGACTGCGCCACAATTCTACCAGCGCGACCATGCCAAAGTTGGGGCTTGCTTCCCCCGCGACGCCAGCCCAGCCTCGACCAGCGTCTTTAACGACGCCGTCGGGTCACCTCGCGCCAGCAACGAGATCGAGTCAGCGCGGATTGAGCCAACGGCGTCGTCGAAACCCTGAGTGGGGCTTCAGGCGGTTAGTACAGCGTGGTCTGCGAGCGCGGGCGAAGGCCGTGCTCGGTGACGGCCTTGTTGGCCTGGTCGAGGAATTCCGCGCGAACCTGGACCTCGTAGCGCTGAGCGCGCAGGGCCCGAATGGAGGCGAAGTCGCGCTGGCCGCGCGTTGCCCAGTGGGCGATTGCGCCCCAGATGGCGCCGAAGATCGCGCCGAAGAGGACCGGCCAGCCGAATGCGCCGAGGAAGCCCAGACCCGGGGCCAGGATGAAGAACATCAGGCCGATGAACACGCCGAACCACACGCCGCTGAGGGCGCCTTGGCCTGCGGACGATGCGATGGTCTTGCGGCCGCGCACGTCCTCCACGGTTTCGAGTTCGGTGCCGATGATGCGGGTGTGCTCCACGGGGAACCCTGCGTCTGAGAGTCCGTCCACGAGAAACTGGGCCTGCTTGTAGTCGTCGACTTCTGCGAGCATTCGGTAGTCAGTCAATTATTCTCCTTCAGATATGTGCGCAACGCGGCGCGATGCACGCGTGTGCGCGAGACAGTGCAATTGTCGGACTCAATCCTGAAGATTTCCTAAAAAATTTGACTATTTATTGCCGTGAGCAATAAATGTTCTCCCACGGCTGACCGCCGCCAAAACAGATGTGTGGCGCATCATGACGCGAACGTGACGCCCGAGCTATTGCCGCGCCGCGCCCGGGTGATACAACAGGGTAGTGGCTAATCGTGTAACTCTTCCCCGGGAAATTTGGGTATTGGTGGCGGCGGCTGTGGTCGTCTCGCTCGGCTACGGAATCGTGGCACCCGTACTCCCGCAGTTTGCGAAGAGTTTTGGAGTGACGACGACGGCCGCGACCGTCGTCGTTTCCGCGTTCGCCTTTATGAGGCTCGTTTTTGCACCGGCGTCTGGGCGGTTGTCGAACATGTTCGGCGAGCGGTGGATGTACATCTTGGGCATGGCGATCGTCGGCGTATCCTCGGTGGCAAGCGGCTTGGCGCAGTCGTATACGCAGTTGCTGATTTACCGCGGGCTGGGTGGCATCGGGTCGGTGACGTTCTCGGTGGCCGCGATGTCGCTGATTTTCAAGCTTGCGCCTCCGGGCGGCAAGGGCAGGGCGTCGGCCGCGTATGGCTCGGGCTTCCTGCTGGGCAGTATTTTCGGCCCGGCCGTGGGCGCGGTGCTTGCGCCTCTCGGCTATCGCTGGCCCTTCATGATTTATGCGGCCCTGCTCGCCGTGGCGGCCGCGATCGTCTTCTTCCTCGTGCCATCGAGCGTGTCTGACGCGACCCACAGCCTGAGACTTCGGCGCGACCGCACTGCGCGCCCGTCTCGCCAGGAGGAGCTCGAGCACGATCCCACCGCGCGCGAGCACGAGCAGACGGCCGATGAGCACGCGGCCGCCGAGCGCGAGATCGCGAAAGAAAAGGCCAAGGCGAAGAAACCGCCGATGACCGTTCGCGAGGCGTTGCAGGTGCGGCGATTCAAGATCGTCCTGCTCACGGCGTTCGCGCAGGGGTGGACGAACATGGGCGTGCGCGTGGCGGTTGTGCCGCTGCTCGCGGCGTCGATCCCCGGTGCGCCGAGCTGGCTACCGGGCGGGGCGCTGATGGCCTTCGCAGCCGGCAACGGCCTCGCGCTGTTGCGCGCCGGCTACCTGTCGGATGTGTACGGGCGTAAGCCGATCGTCGTGTTCGGTCTGATCGTCTCGGGCATCTTCACCATCATCATGGGCATGTGGGACACGACGGGCGTCGTCATGCTTGGTAGCTTCCTCGGCGGCTTCGGGTCGGGCGCGATTCAGCCCTCGCAACAGGGCACGGTGGCCGACATCGTGGGCAACCGGCCGGGCAGCCAAGTGGTCTCGTTCTTCCAAATGTCCGCCGACCTCGGCCAGATCCTTGGCCCGATCATCGCCGGCCTCATGATCGACTACTCGGGATACACGCTGGCCTACGGCTTCTCTGGCTCGATCCTCATTGTGGTTGCGCTCGCCTGGATCTTCCTCGTGAAGGAGCGCGTGGAGGATCGGCGCTAGCTGATCGCCGGCGTCGTCCCAGCTTAGGCTGGCCTTATTATTCCGCCAGCGAATCGCTCCCACGGGCGCGGCGCGGCGAGAGATAATCAAGGTGACAATGCATCTTTAACTTTAGGAGGACGGGATGTCGGAAAAGCAGTACGCCGGAGTTTATGACGATCAGGGAACCAAGCCATGGGTTATCGACATGGAGCAGGAGACCCTCGATAACACGAACTTCCGCACGACGATGTGGACGGGCAAGCACCTTCAAATGACCGTGATGGAGATTCCAGTCGGTGGAGACATCGGACTTGAGGTGCACCACGGAATTGACCAGTTCCTCCGCATCGAGCAGGGAACGGGTAAGTGCCAGATGGGTCCGTCGGAGGACAACCTCAACTTTGAGGAGGAAGTCGGCCACGACTCCGCGATCTTCGTGCCGGACGGCGTGTGGCACAACGTCACCAACATCGGCGACGAGCCGCTGAAGCTCTACACGATCTACGCCGAGCCGGATCACGAGCCGGGCACGGTTCACGAGACGCAGGAGGATGCCGAGAGCGATCCTCACGAGGATCACTGATTCCATAAAGGGACCTGATTCTCTAGAAGAATCTGAAACGGGTTTCACGACTCAACGCGGGTAGGCGGGCCAATTGGCCCGCCTCCCCGCGTGTGACTGGGTATTGAGTGATTTAGCTGAGTGATTTAGCTGAGTGATTTAGCTGAGTGATCAGTCGAGTGATTCACTAA
>NZ_JBHWPL010000038.1:0-4870 GCF_043424875.1 Trueperella sp.
CCGATCTTCTTTGACGTCGGCTTCATTATCTTGGCGCCGATCATCTTTGGCTTCGCACGGGTTGCTAACATTAACCCGCTGAAAATTGGGCTACCGGTTGCCGGTGCGCTCCTGACCGTGCATGTGGCGCTCCCGCCACATCCGGGTCCAGTTGCTGCGGCGGGAATTACCGGAGCTGACGTTGGAATGATGCTTGCAATCGGACTGCCGATCGCGGCGGTGACGGCGACGATCGGATTTATGGCTGCCAAGATTGTTCCTACCGACGCGATTTCCTTACTGGATTCGCCCGCTATGAGAACGGAAGAAGTCACCGTGGCTGATGGTGCAAAAGTCGCTATCGACTCCGTGAAAACCCGGGTGAAAAATATTGGTGCGGGAACGGTCGTTATCCTCATCCTCTTGCCGATCTTGCAGATCATGCTGGGAACCGTTGGCAACATGATGCTCGAGGAGGGGAGTACGGCCCAGCGCTGGCTGTCCATGGTTGGTTCGTCCGCAATTGCACTCCTCACGGGTGTCATTGTGGCTTATTTGGTGGTTGGGTCGAAGTTGGGCTGGAGTCTTGAAAAGCGCGGTTCCGTGTTGGACTCGGCTTTGCCGGATGTGGCTGTCATCGTCTTCGTGACCGGTGCTGGAGGCGTGTTCGCGAACGTGCTCGTGCAGTCAGGTATCGGAAAGGCGTTAGCGGGCACGCTCGTTGAGATGAATATGCCGATCATCTTGGCGGGATTCTTGATCTCCTCGGCGCTTCGTGCCTCGCAGGGTTCTGCGACGGTGGCGATCCTGACGTCGGCTGGGTTGATGGCGGAGCCGATTGCCGCCGCGAGCTACAGCGATCTCCAGATCGTGCTCGTGACTCTCGCGATTGCGTTCGGCGGCCTTGGTCTGTCGCATATCAATGACTCCGGTTTCTGGATTGTCACGAAGTACCTGGGATTGAGTGTGAAAGATGGTCTACGGACGTGGACCTTGCTCAGTACCGTTTTCGGCGTCGTAGGATTCCTGCTCACGTGGCTGGTGTTTATCCTCGTTTAAAAAGCGACGTGTGTGGGCCGGTTCGTGTTGCGGCGCGAACCGGCCCTTTTTGTGCTCGGAGCCGGTGCGCCCGATCTCAAATAATTTTTGATAGGGCTTGACACACCCACGGCTTCATGGGTTAATTAGTCGTGTAACTAACCAGTGAACAGGGCGACGAGTGCCGTACCGTGCAACGGATGCGAGACAGAAACAAGACAGAAAGAGGGGAGGGCCCGTGGCAGACGCTTTGGATTTTGACTCAAAGACGCCGATCTATATGCAGATCGACACCGACATTCGCAAGCGAATCCTCGCAGGGGAGCTTTCGGCGGGCGACCAACTGATGTCGACTACCCAATACGCCACCACGTACCGAATCAACCCCGCCACGGCGAATAAGGCCTTCAACCAACTCGCCGCTGACGGAATCATTTACAAGCAACGCGGGATAGGCATGTTCGTCACGGACGAGGCGGCCGTCATTCTCCGCGGGGAGGGCCGTGAATCGTATCGAGGCGACCGGCTCGCGCCCACTATCTACGAGGGACTCGATCTTGGATACACCCCCGATGAAATTCGCGGCATCGTGAACGATATTTTGGAGGACCAATGAATACGTCATACCAGCCCTACGCGGTTGAACTGCACAATGTTGGCTACAAGTACGGCAGCCACGTCGCCGTGGCCGATGTGACCGAAACGATTGAGGCCGGCAAGATCACGGGCCTGCTCGGGCGCAACGGCTCTGGCAAGACGACGCTCGAGATGCTGATCGCCGGCCAGATGAAGGCCACCGGCCGCGTGCTCGTGGACGGGCAGGACGTGTGGGAGAACCCGCGCATCATGCCGAACGTCGCGCTCGTGTCCGACGCGCCGGCCGTCTACGAGGATTCGAAGCTGCTCAACACAATCTCGCTGTGGGAGCACGTGCGCCCCACGTTCCTCCGGGAGGTCGTGGAAAGCCTGCTCGACGCATGGGAGATCGACCTGAAAAAGTCGCCCGAAAAACTCTCGCGCGGCCAAAAGTCGGCGTTCTATGCGGCGCTTGGCATCGGAGCGCGCGCACCGCTGACCATCTTCGACGAGGTCCACCTCGGCATGGACGCGGTATTGCGCCGCGACTTCTACGACGCGCTCCTCCAAGACTTCATCGCCTACCCGCGCACGGTCATCATCTCCTCGCATAACGTGGACGAGATCGAGAATCTCATCGAGAACGTGATGATTATGGACGCCGGGCGGATCGTAGCGTCCGGCACCGCCGACGACGTTCGAGCGGCTTACTCGACGGCAGGTCGCGTTGCGTCGTTGACCGACGTGCTTGCCGCGACGAACTCGCGGCGCACTGGCGCCCAGGCGCTGACGGGTCTGCGGGAGCGCGACGACGACGGCGGCGCGGCCCGCGAGCCCGGCGCGGCTGGTCAGCCCGGCGAGGCCGATCAGCGCGGCGAGCACGGGACGGAGGCGTAGCAATGATCCTCAAAGATTCACGAACCAAGCGCCAGCTCATCCTTGGCTGGCTGGGCAGTATCGGCGTCGCCATCGTAATCGCGCTCGTGCTCTCACTCGTGTTCGTCAGGCTTGACGAGCCGGGAGACTGGGTTGTCGGCGCGGGAATTGAGACGGTATCGACCACGTTCTTGTGGACAACGACGACGATGCTCGTCGGGACCTTCCAGACCATCGCGTTCGTCGCCGGCATTTGGTTGCTGGCTACGAGCCGGACGTATATCGGCGCGGGCGTGACTCGCCGCGAAATTGTGGCGAACCACGTGAAGATCGGCGCGGTTGGCGTCGGCGTTCTGATTGCCGTGGTTGCCCTGTTCTGGGGGCTGAGCTTCCTCGGAGAAGGGCCGGTGCTTGACGGCGTTAGTGCGGTGACGGTCGCTCTTATTCCGCCCACGATCATTTCGATGTATGTGTGGGGTTCGATGCTCGCCGCGCTGTTCCTCAGATTCCGCATGATGCCCGTGATCTTCGGATTGGGTATCGCGCTGATGGTCATTATCGCGGCGGACATACTTGGGTCGGCCGCAAACGAGTCCGCCTCCTTCTTCATCGACATCTCCCCGGCTCCAATCCTGGGAGATATCGCAGGCGGTTATTTAAGTGCGGCAGGACTCATCCTCGCGGGAGGCGCCGTGACGTACGCGGCGATAACGACCCTGCCCATGCGCAGGTCATAAGGAGTCATCATGAAACTTAATCGACACGAAGTGATGTCACTCGTCGTTCCCGCCGGTGTGCTCGGCCTTGCCTGGCTGGTGTCGGCGTTCTTCATGCTGATACCGCGAGACAAACTCGCACTTACGATCTTCGTCTCGGAAGGATACGGCGCGATGCAGACCGATACGATCGAAACCGTCTGGAACTCCACCGCGGGCTTGATGGGAGCCTCGATCATTGCCACTTTCGTGGTCGGGGTCTATCTCGGTTCTCACATGCGGACCTACCTCGGTTCTGGCACCACACGCCGAGAGACCATCTTGCGGTTGGCCGTCATTGGCGGTCTGATCACCGCGTTCTTGACCGCGATGGCCGGCCTGTTGTGGGGCATATCCGCCCTGACAATGATGCCGGAGATTCGCGGGGTAAGCCCCCTGGCTCTCCTATCCATCCCACTCGGCCAGATCGTCGGCTATTCCGTTGGCGTATTTGCCGCGAGTACGTTTGTGCGCTTCGTATGGTGGAAAGTCCTCATCGCACTCGTAGCGCTACAGCTGATTATCTCGGGCGGAATGATCTTCGTGAATCGGTACGCGCAGCCGTTCGTTATCGACCTCAACCTCGCGCAAACGATGGGAATCCTCGCCCTGAGCGCCATCGCGGCATGGGGCATCGCCTGGCTGTTCGTCCGCGAACTGCCAATCCGACGCTCGTAACGCACGGGCCCAACCACAAACGGCGTGGTGGATGACAACCTGTCAGTGTCCTCCACCACGCCGCTTCGCCAGTAACGCCGAGCGCGCCGTCGGCTTAAATCACACCATCGAGCACCCTCGTGTGGTCGCCGAACCTGTGGTTCGTGGCGGCCACGGCCTGTTCGAGGAAGAACGGGCGCAGATCCACGCGGCCATTGAGCGTGGCCGGATCCGAGTAGATTGCCACATCCACTGACCCGTCAACGGCTTCGGCCACACCCCGGGCGTCGTCGCCGAAGTAGCGGATCTTGCGGAACGCGGTCGGATCGCTCGCGAGGTCGGCCAGCCAGTCCTCGGTGGACTCGGTCAGCACCCGGATGCCGCCGGCACGCAGCGCCTGCGCAACCGTGTCGCGCAGGTCGTCGCCCACCGACAGCGTCACCGTAGTTCCACCGTCAGCAGCGCCCGCCAGCATCGGAGCCGCCTTCCACCAATCCGCCGGATCCTCGATGCGTGCCAGCACCTCGGTGGGGCGGTAGCGGAAGACGTTCTTCTCAACGCCGAGCCCGCTGATGTCCACCTCGGCCAAGTACACGTCGTCAAGCGCATCCTGCACAGAACGCAACGCGTAGCGGAAGTCCTCCGCACCGTCGTCGTCGATCTTCTCGTGCAGGGCATCGAGCGCGTCGAGCGTGGCGTAATGCAACGAATCAAGTTCACCCTCGTACGAGGTTGACCGCTGCGCCGGCGCGACCTTCATCAAACCGATCAGATGGTTGGGTCCGCCTGCCTTCGAGCCGGTGCCCACCTGCGAGCGCTTCCACCCACCAAACGGCTGGCGGCGCACAATCGCACCGGTGATACCGCGGTTAATGTACACGTTGCCGGCCTGCACGTGGTCAAGCCAGTAGGCAATCTCGTCGCTATCGAGCGAGTGGATGCCGGCGGTCAAGCCGAACTCCACCGCGTTCTGGATCTCGAGTGCCTCC
>NZ_JBHWPL010000039.1:0-12083 GCF_043424875.1 Trueperella sp.
GGCCGCGGAACCGAGGGCGTCCTAGACATCGTGGGCGATTTCGATATGAACCCGATTCAAGATGCGATCGTGGACGCCGCCCAGCAGTGGGGGTTGCCGAAGAACGAGGACTATAACTCGGGCGAGCTCGATGGAATATCCAAAATGCAGCTGACCGTGCGAGACAACAAGCGCCTATCCACGTGGGGTGCCTACCTGAAGCCGATCAAGGACCACGAGAATCTCACGATCCTGACCGAAGCCCGCGTTCACAAGCTCCTCCTCGAGGGCACGACCGTGACGGGCGTGCTTGTCGAGGTCGCTGGCGAGATGACGGAGCTCAACGCTGATGAAGTCATCTTGGCCGGCGGTGCATTTGGTTCGCCGGAGATCCTCCTCCGCTCGGGAATCGGCCCGGCCGAGGAACTCAGCGAAGCTGGCGTGGACGTCGTCGTCGATCTTCCCGGCGTCGGCAAGAACCTGCACGACCACCTGCTCTCGCCCGTCATTTTCTCGACGGAAAAAGAGGTGCCGGCCTCGACGGTGGGCGCGGCTGAGACCCACTGGTTCTGGAAGTCGCATCCCGATCTGGCCGTGCCAGACACGCAGCCGATCAATTTCGCGTTGCCGATGTACTTCACCGAGGATCTCACGGGTCCGGACAACGGATTCTCGCTCGTCGCGGGCATCGTTCGCCCGGTCAGCCGCGGCGAAATCACGCTGAGCGGACCCTCGATCAACGATCCCATTTCGGTGGACCTCGGCGCGCTGGTCGATCAGTCTGACGTGGATTCCCTTGTGGCGTCCGTGCGCCAGTGCCGCGAGGTCGGCAGGCAGGAGGCCCTGAAAGAGTGGGGTGCGCAGGAGATCCACCCGGGTCCCGACGTCGATGACACAGACGAGGCGCTCGAAGACTACGTTCGCCGCACTGCGGTGACCTATCACCACCAGGTCGGCACCTGCAAGATGGGTATCGATGACATGGCAGTGGTCGATCCGCGCACGCTCAAGGTCTACGGGCTCGACGGCGTTCGAGTTGCCGACGCCTCCATCATGCCGCTCGTGACCACGGGCAATACGAACGCTCCGTCGGTCATGATCGGTGAAAAAGCGGCGGCGATGATTCTGGGCTAGAGAACCTTCGCGAGGAATTCCTTCGTGCGCGGATTCTTGGGGTGATCGAACACCTCGGTCGGGGTGCCCCTCTCAACGATTCGGCCCTCGTCCATGAGGATCACCTGATCGGAGACTTCGCGCGCGAAGCCCACCTCGTGTGTCACGACGATCATCGTCATGCCTTGGCTGGCGAGGTTCTTCATCACGGCAAGAACCTCGCCAACAAGCTCGGGATCAAGCGCTGATGTGGGCTCGTCGAAGAGCATCAAATCGGGATCCATGGCCAGCGCGCGTGCGATCGCCACGCGCTGTTGCTGGCCGCCAGAGAGCTCGCTGGGGTAGTGCTCGGCGCGATCGGAGAGCCCCACTTGTCCCAACAGGTTGAGCGCGAGGTTCTTCGCGTCGCCGACCTTCATGCCCTTGACCTGCACGGGCGCTTCCATGACGTTCTCTAGCGCCGTCTTGTGCGGGAAGAGATTAAAGCGCTGAAACACCATTCCGATGCTGGCACGCTGTTTGGACACGGCCTTATCGTCGAGCTCGTAGAGTTTACCGTCACGGGCTTCGTAGCCCATGAGCTTTTCGTCGACGACGATCGAGCCGGCCTGGATTGATTCGAGCACGTTGACGCATCGAAGGATTGTGGACTTTCCGGAGCCTGAGGGGCCGAGGATGGTCGTCACCGATCCACGCTCGACGTCGAAGCTTACGCCACGAAGGACGTGCAGCTCGTCGAAGAACTTGTGGACGTCGCGCACTTCAACCATGTTGTTCATTGATCTGCCTTCCAGCGTTACGGGGTGTACTCGACGAACGGGTCATCATGGGTGGTGCCGGCGGCGTTGATGGCTGCTTGACGCGACCTGCGCTGCTTAGCCTTGCCGCGGCGGGAGAGCCGGTCCACGTTGCCGTCCTTGACGCCCTTGCCATAGTACTGCTCGATGTAGTGCTGGCCCACCATCAGTATCGAGGTGACGGCCAGGTACCAGATCACTGCGATGAGCAGCCACGGGATCGGGCGAAGGGCGGCAAAGCCCATCGCGTTGGTGACGTAGGTCAGATCCAGCGTGAAGGGCACAGCGGAAACGAGCGAGGTGGTCTTGAGCATCGAGATGGTTTCGTTGCCAGTGGGCGGGATGATCACGCGCATCGCCTGCGGGAACACGATGCGCCGCAGGACCTGCGAGCGCGACATGCCAAGAGCACGCGCCGCCTCTTCCTGACCCGAGTCCACGGCGTTAAGACCCGAGCGCACGATCTCCGACAGGTAGGCGCCCTCGTTCAGGCCGAGGCCGAGCACGGCGTAGATAAACATGGTGCGCTGGAGATCGCCCGGCACGAGCCGGTTCGGATTCATCGTGAAGAAATCGATGTCCGTCCACGGGATGCCGACGGTGATCGTCGTGTACAGGGTGCCGACCAGACCCCAGAAAATGAGCTGGGTGTAGATAGGCGTGCCACGGAAGAACCAGATGTAGGCCATCGCCACCCAGCGAAGCACGGGGTTGTCGGAGCGGCGCATGATTGCCAGCGTGACGGCAATGATGATGCCAAGAATCATCGCGCCCACAGTGAGGGCGATTGTCCAGCCGACGGCGCGAAGAACCTCTTTGCGGAACAGGTTGTCCCACACGATGTCCCAGTGCCAGTTCGGGTTCGTGATGAGGGCGTTGATGATCATCGCGGCCACGATCGCGACAAGGATCGCGGAGAATAACCGCCCCCATTTGCGTACGGGTACTGCTTCGATGACCTCAACGTTGTCTCGGCGTTCCATATCTTCTCTCTGGTCTTAATCGTGCGTAAGGGTGGGTTGGGGCAGGGTGGCGGCTGTGACCGGAGGGCCTCAGCCGCGGTTGTTAGCTTGCCGGATTTACAGCAACCTTGGTGGAGACGCCTTCGGTGATGCCCCAGGTGGCGAAGATGTCGTCCATGTGGCCTTCTTCCATGAGGTGATTCATGGCGGCTTCCATAGCGTCCGTCAGTTCCTGATCGTCCTTTGCAACGACGACGCCGAAGCCAGCTGAGTCTTCAACCTCGCCAACGCGTTCGACTTGGTTATCGGTAATGGCGACGGCGTAGTCCGCGACGGGGGAGTCGGTGTACATGGCGTCAATCTGGCCGGATGCGACTCGCATGGTGACGGCGGACTGCTCGGAGAGCTGCTGAACCTGAATGGGGTTGTCCGCGCATTCATTTGCGTTCATCTCGGCGAGCACCTCGTCCTGATAGGTTCCAGACTGGACGCCGATTGTCTTGCCGCACACGTCGGCGGGGTCGAAGTTGTTGGGGTTACCGGCCGGGACTGCCCATGCCGAGCCGGCTTCGAAGTACTGAAGCATGTTGACGGTTTCCTGGCGCTCAGCGTTGATCGTGAAGTTGGCGATGCCCACTTCGTAGCGGGTGCCAATGCCGGGAATGATCGAGGCGAATTCGGCCTGCTGGACTTCGTACTCGAGGCCGAGAACCTGGGCAATCGCCTTACCCATGTCAATGTCGTATCCCTGTGGCGTCACGCCGTCGGGAGCGTAGAACTCTGCGGGAGCAAAGAAGATGTTGGTGCCCACGGTGAGCTTGCCATCCTCGGCCACGGCCTCGGGGACCATCGCGGCAATCTCGTCGACTTTCTCGATGCCCGAGAGGTCGGTGGCGAGGTAACCCTCTTGTTCGGTTGTGCCTGCGGAATCCGTGCCGCCGGATTCATCGGAACAGGCGGCCAAGGTCAGTGTCAGTGTGGCAGCGGCAATTGCCGACATCGTGCGCTTCATGTGTCCTCCAGTGTGAAAGTGCGCGCCGCATCGGCGCATCGTCACAGCAAGTATATGCGCGCTCGCGTATAAATATGCGAATTAATGTGTAGTGAGATGGATAACGTGCGGCCGCCAACGCGCTCGCGGATGACGGCTAGAGGGTGCGCTCTTCGCGAGCCACCATCGACCACGCGCGCACGCCGCCTTGCATGCCGGCCATGTTCGGAACGAAATTTGCCCCGGGCATGCGAGCGCGCACGGAATCGGAGATGCGCGCCGCGTTGCCACCGCCGATGTAGAGCGTGTCCCACCGAAAGACCGGCCACAGCGATTCAACAGCCTTGAGCACCCTGCGCGACCAGGCCGAATCGCCAAGCCGGATGCGCTCGTGTTCGCCGACGACGTCGTCGTAGACCAATCCCCAGCGCATCGGCGCGTGGGAAATCTCGAGGTGAGGTGCAAGCTGCCCGTTATCGAGGAAGGCCGAGCCGAGGCCCGTGCCCAGCGTGAGGACGAGCTCGATCCCGCGGCCGGAGACGATGCCAGCCGCGGCCACTTCGGCGTCGTTAAGGATGAGTGCCGGAACGTCGAACCGCGCCTCAACGGCGGCCTGCATGTCCTGGCCGGTCCAGGCTCGTTCAAGGTCGGGCAGGATGCGGGTGTGCGGGCCGGAGCGGCGAATGTAGTGGGGTGTGTAGACGACGACTCCGCGGCGGATCATGCCGGGCATGCCGAGCGTGATGCGGTCAAAGTCAGGGCGCGTGCCGCCACCGATCTCGTCGAGCTGGGCGGTGATGACCTGCAGCATGTCTTCGGGTGAGAAGGGATAGGGAACCGGTGTGCGCACGACCCCGCTGATTTGAAAGCCGCCGGCGTCGAGAAGAGTCGACTTAATACCGCCGCCACCGCAGTCGACGGAGAGCGTAACGAGCTGTGCCTGTGCATCTGATTCCATAGGAAAGACCGTAGCGCAAAAGGCCGATCACTCGAAACTGCGTTTTCCGCGCAATGCCTGCTAGCCGTAGGCTTGGGGCATGAGGATTCGCATCGATCTGGCCTACAACGGCACGGACTTCCACGGCTGGGCCACACAACCTGGCCTGCGCACCGTGCAGGGCGAGCTGGAAGCCGCGTTGTCGATGGTGTTGCGCGAGCCTGTGACGCTCACGGTGGCAGGGCGAACCGACGCCGGAGTGCACGCCGCGGGCCAGACAGCTCACTTCGAGGTCGACGACGCCGGGTGGGCGGCATTGCCCGGGCGCTCGAGTCGGGAGCCGGGCGAGTCGCTCGTGCGCAAACTCAATGCGATCACTGCGCGAGGCGCGGATGGGCCGCCGGGCTATACGGACGTGGTCGTGAAAGCGGCCTACGAGGTGCCCGATGACTTCGATGCCAGGTTCTCCGCGCTGTGGCGACGCTACTCATATCGGATCGCGGATGAGCCACGGGGCTGGGATCCGCGGCGGCGGGACGTGCTGTGGCTGGATTCGCCCCTCGACGTGGACGCAATGAACCGAGCGGCCGCGCCGCTGCTGGGCGAGCACGACTTCCTGTCATTTTGCCGGCCTCGCGAGGGGGCCTCGACCACGCGGACTCTGCGCGCACTGGGCTTCGAGCGAGAAGGCGATGTGATCGTTGGAGTCGCCGAGGCAGACGCCTTTTGCCACTCGCAGGTGCGCACGCTCATGGGCACCCTGATTGAGGTGGGTCGGGGAGCGCGGAGCGAAAGCTGGCCGGCCCAGCGCCTGGCGGAAGCGAGCAGGAACGGCGAGGTCGTCGTCGCCCCCGCTCACGCGCTGACCCTTGAGGAAGTCGGCTACCCCGATGCCAGCGAGTACGGGGCGCAGGCGAGCGCGGCGCGGCGATTCCGTGGCTGAGTGTAGCAAATCAGGGCTGACACATATTTCAGCGGTGCTCACAAGTGCGCGCAATGGTGCAATATCGCGCGAAAGTGGTAGCGAGGTTCACAGGACGGGGTCTGTGCATGGGCCCTAGGTCTGGGTAGGCTAGAGAGTGCAAGGAAGCCCCTTGGTCAGTTGGCCAAGGGGCTTCGCATTGCCAGCGGCAACGTGCCGCAGCCAGAGAACTGGCACCCGGCCACGCGGCCGGCCTAGACATGAGAAAGAGGTGTCATATGAGAATCGCGCTTGTTGCCCACGATGGTAAAAAGCAGGAACTGCTGGAATGGACGCAGTTCAATTTCCCCGTGCTCAAGGAGCACATTTTGTGCGGTACGGGAACGACGGCGACGCTGATTCGTAACGAGACAGGCCTCGACGTCGAAATCTTGAAGTCCGGACCGAAGGGTGGAGACGCCCAGATCGGTGCACGAATCGTTGAAGATCGCCTCGATGCGATGTTCTTCTTCTGGGATCCTGAGACTGCACAGCCTCACGATCCAGACGTCAAGGCGCTGCTGCGCCTTGCTACCCAGTACAACATTCCGATCGCGATGAACCGCGCGACCGCGGACATCCTCGTAGGCAGCCCGCTGTTCTACGAGGAAGGTTACGAACGTAACCTCTACGATCCCGAGGCTCGCGATCCATACCTCGCGATGGAGGTAGCTGAGCACCTGCCGATCGTCTAAGGTGGCGCAGGTTCAAGTGGCGGGGAGTGGACATCCACTCCCCGCCACTGTTTTGTGCTTAGGGCTCCTATGCCGAAACCGGCTTGGCTGCCTCGCTAAACGAAATCTGCGCGTTTGGCGCAACCGGCACGGTCGGCGTCGTGCGCGTGCCCTTCCGGAACAAAAGCTGCTTGAGGTACGGGCGCTTCTTGGGGCCAAGAACAACACTCATGCCGATGCCGACGAAGACGATGTTGGAAAACACGGATGGCCACGCGCCGGTGACGGCCTGCATGACGATCAGCATCGCGCCCGAGGAGACGCACATCGCCTGGTACCGCAACGAATCTGCGGCAAGCTTGCCGACGGAGACGAGGAAGTATGCGACGAGGTAGAGGACGGCTCCGATCCAGCCAAGGCTCATGGCGATTGAGGAGAGTGCTTCGTTCATGGCTCTATCTTCACCGCGCGGTGGGTTAATGACAATTGAAGTTATCTTTAGATGCGATTAAGTTTTACTTCATGGGCATATCGGTGCAACGTCTTGACGTTCTCTTGGCAGTTTCTAGAGAAGGTGGAATACAAGCGGCGGCTGACGCCATGGGTATCTCACCCTCCGCGGTAAGTCAGCAAATCCGCAAACTTGAGCGGGAAACCGGGGCTGATCTGCTCACGCGCACCCCCTCCGGGGCCGTTTTAACTGAAGCTGGGAAAATCGTGACCGCCGGAGCAGAAAGGATCGAAAGTGAGCTCGATCGCACCCAGCGCGAGCTCCTCGAATTCGCCAACAAGCCCACGGGCACGGTTCGGCTCTCGGCCTTCCAGACCGTCATTCGCAGCCTCGTGCTCCCCAACCTCGGGCTGATGGCCGAGGAAGCCCCCGGCATCGACGTTCACATCCGAGAAGCCGATTCCGACGAGGCTCTGGCCGCTTTGCGCCGGGGGACGACCGACGTCGCCGTGCTCGAGTTCGACTCGGAAGTTCCGCGCGAGCCGCGGGGAGTGAAGGTGCTGCCGCTCCTGCAGGAGCCGTGGTACGCCGTCTACCCGGCGCGCCTAGCCACCCCACGTGATCCGCGCGAACTAGCGGAGACTACGTGGCTCGGCGTCGATCGAGAGACGGCCGGTTACCGCGCCACCATGCGTCTATCACACCTGTGGGGCTTCACCCCGTCCACGAGCTACGTCTACAGCGACTTCGACGTGGCTCTTCACATGGTGGCCGCCGGGCTGGGAACCACGGTCATTCCTGAGCTTGGGCTGCATGACATGCCAGAGGGCGTCGAAGCGCGCGTGCTGCCAGGCCTTGGCACGCGGCGCCTCGTGCTGTGCGTATCAGCGGCTCAATCGCGCCAGTCGGACGCCGTGGATCTCACGTGCAAGGTCCTGCGCCAGATCGCACTTGCCCACACGGAACAGGAAGAATCGTCGGCCACGCGGCCTCCGCAGGCAATGGGAACGCCGCCCCAGTGATGTTCGGGACGGCGTTCGGCGGCGGAGATCAGCCGCTCTAATTGGATTCCGGGTTGGCGAGGCGCTCGCGATTCTTCAGCACGTCAATGGCGAGCTGGAGTGAAATCTCGAGCGAATCCTCGTCGATGCCAAAGCGCGGGTTGTGGTGGCCGGCGTCGAAACCCTTCTCCGGATTACCAGCACCAACGAACACGTACGTTGCCGGCGCCACGCGGGAGAATTCGGCGAAGTCCTCGCCACCGAGCATCGCTGGTTCGGACACGACCTTGCCGGGATAGCGCTCCTCGGCGAGCTCGCGCACAATCGCGGTGCGCTCCGGATCGTTCCACACCATGGGGTAGCCCACGAGGTAATCGAGCTCGACGCTCATGCCCGGGTTTGCCCGCTCAGCAGCGGCGACGAGGTCGGCCATGACCTCCTGAACCTTCGCCTGGACGTCGTCGTTATGCGTGCGCACAACGCCACCGATCTTGGCGATGGGCGGGATGACGTTGAGAGCGTCAGCGCTGCCGGCCTCCATGAACGTCGTCGTGACGACGGCGGGCTCGAGCCCGTTGACGCGAACCGACGCGATGCTCATGAGCTGGAGCGTCATATTCGCGGCCGCGACCGTGGGCGAGACGGAATCCTCGGGCGTGGAGGCGTGTGCTCCCTTGCCGGTGAACGTCATTTCCCACAGATCGGAGTTGGCGGACGCGGCGCCTTCCTTGATATCGATCTGGCCGATCGGGAGGGTCGACCACAGATGGAAGCCGTAGATGTAGTCGTAATCGTCGAACAGGCCGGTCGTCACCATTTCCTTCGCGCCGCCGGGAGGAGTCTCCTCGGCGTGCTGGAAGATACCCACGATCGTGCCGGTCATATCATCGAGGTTGTCCTCAACCCATGCCATAGCAGACAGGATGACGGCCATGTGCCCATCGTGGCCACACCCGTGCATGCGGTTCTCGTTCTTCGAGGCGAAGTCAAGATCGGGGCGATCCTCGCTCATGATGAGGCCGTCAATATCCGTGCGCAGGCCAACCTTCGGGCCGGGGCGTCCCGTGTCAAAGACGGCGAGAAGGGAGGTGGGGGTGGGATTCGAGAGCTCGGCACTCGGCGCGCGCTCCGTCAGAACCTCGCGCAGGTATTTCACGGTCTCGTGCTCGTCGAACGACGCCTCCGGATACATGTGGAGGTGGCGGCGCCACGTAATCATGTCGTCAACGTATGCGGATGTATCACTCATGAGGTATCCCCTTCTGCTGGCTTACTTTCGATGGTAGGCGCTCGCGGTGAGTCTCGCCGGTCTTTTGTGGCGGTCGGGGCCGGGCGGTCCCGGGCATAAAAAAGTGCGGTGGCGCCGGGCAGCTGTTACGCCGAGCCGGGGCCACCGCACTCTAGTTAGAGCAAGATCGGGCCACCTGGTCCCACCGGGATGCCGATGAGGAACCAGACAATCATCATGAGTGTCCAGACGACGCCGAGCGCTATTGAGTACGGCAACAGCGTTGCAATAAACGTTCCGATTCCGATCTTCTTCACGTAGCGTTGCGCCACCGCGAGGACGAGCGCGAAGTACGGGAACATCGGTGTAATCGGGTTCGTGATGCCATCGCCGATACGGTAGATCATCTGCGTGAACGCCGGATGGTAGTCGAGCAGCATCATCATCGGCACGAAGATCGGGGCGAGGATCGCCCACTTGGCCGAGGCCGAGCCGATGAAGATGTTGACGAATGCCGACAGGACGATGATGCCGATAATGAGCACCACGCCGTGCTGACCCTCGAGCAGGTTCGCTCCGTGGATCGCGAGGATCGCGCCCATGTTCGACGCCGTGATGTAGGCAAGCATCTGCGAAGCGAAGAACACGATGACGATGAACGAGGCCATCTGAGCCATCGACTCGGTCATCATGCGGGTCGCATCAGAGGACTTCTTAATCGTGCCAGCCTTGATGCCGTAGACCAGACCGGGAACGAAGAAGAAGATCGCGAGCAGAAGGCCAATGCCGCTCATCAGCGGGGAGGACGTCGTGATCGAACCGGTCTCCGCGTTGCGCAGGAACGAGTTCTCGGGGATCAACGCAACGACAAGCAGCACGACCATGACGAGGATCGACACGAACGCCCAGCGGTTGGCCGAGCGCTGACGATCGGTAGTTTCAATCTCGGTGGAGCCGACGTCGTCGCCCTCGGACGGGTCATAGACGCCAAGGCGCGGGATCGTCACCTTCGCCGTGATGAACCACAGGACGGGCAACAGCACGAACACCGACGCCGCAATGAAGTACCAGTTCATCGCCACGTTGGTTTCGATGGTGGGGTCGATCAGCTCTGCGGCCGGCTGCGTGAAGCCTTGGACCAGAGCGTCCGACATGCCAAGCATGAGGTTTGCGGCGAAGCCGCCGGTGGCCGAGGCATAACCCAGCGCAATACCCGCGACCGGATGCCACCCCATCTTCAAGAAGAGCATGGCGGCCAGCGGTGGCAAGACGATCGGGGCGGCGTCGCCCGCGATGTTGCCCAGCAAGCCGAGGAATGCGATCGAGGGGATGATGAGAACCTTGGGGGCCGACGTCGCCGCATTTTGCAGGGCGACCTCGAACCAGCCCGAGCGCTCCGCCACGCCGATGCCGAGCATGACGATCAAGACCATACCCAGAGGCGGGAAGGCGCCGAAGTTCGAGACCGAATCGCCAATGACGATGCGCATACCATCCGTGCTGAGAAGGTTAACGGCGGTCAGCGTTTCCCCGGTGCCGGGGTGAACCGCGCTCCAGTTCGCCAAGCCAGCAACAGCCGACAGGACGAGAACGCTCATACTGAGTAGGAAGAAAATAACAATAGGATCAGGAAGCTTGTTTCCCGACCACTCAACGACGTTCAGGAAGCGGTCGAGAAGACCCTTCTTTTTGACGTCTTGGGATGATTTTTCGCTCATTGAGAGCCTCCTAGTGCTAAGAGTTCCTCCGATGCTAAGGGACTTTCGGCGCAGAGACGAACGCTCCCAGAATCTGGACATACGCTGCGTTCCCCGTGAACCGGCGGACGGTGCGCGTCCGGGTTTGTTGTCAGATGAATGGATTGCGGTAGCGGGGGCCGCGGGTTTTCGGGACGTGGTGGGCGGCCCAAATCGCTGGTATTTCAACGATCACGACGACGTCGCCCGCAGCCTTCGTCGACCGCGCCGGGATGCGCGTGCGTGGTTTGCGCCTTCCGGAGCCTCGACGTTTCATCGACTCGGCGATCGTTTAAACTCGTTTGGACCTCGCGAGGGGGAGGGTGCTGGGAATACGTGCAACGCTCGTGATTTGGGTTCCAACTCCGACTTTTCAGGATAAATCGAGCATGGCGAAGGGTGATCGGGTGTCCCGGGCGTGCGCTGAGCGAGTGCCTCGAGCGCCTGCCCGTTGAGTGAGATACTGCCGCGTGTTTTCCGCATTGGTTAACCCCGCCACAGACAGGGGGAGACCTTTGACCTCGTTACGGCGCCATGACTAGACTTGAAAACCGTTGTGCCCTGATGCTTATTCCCACTCGTCATGGTGCGGCGAACAAGATTTGACCATTGGCATATAGCGGTTAAGCCATTCCGCTAGCCAAACTTTAGAAGAAAAGGCTACGCAAGTGCGCACTTTTACACCGAAGGCTGGAGACATCGAGTCCAAGTGGTACGTCATTGACGCCACCGATGTTGTCCTTGGCCGCCTGGCAGCTCAGGTTGCCCCTCTGCTACGTGGGAAGCATAAGCCGACCTTCACTCCGAACATGGATTGTGGCGATTTCGTCATCATCATCAATGCGGACAAGGTCGCACTGACCGGCATGAAGCACGAGCAGAAGATGGCCTACCGCCACTCCGGATTCCCGGGTGGACTCAAGGCCACGTCCTACGCTGAACTCCTCGAGGAGAACCCCGAGCGCGCCGTCTACAAGGCTGTCGCTGGCATGCTCCCGAAGAACACTCTTGGACGTAAGCAGCTGACGAAGCTCAAGATCTACCGTGGAGCTGAGCACCCGCATACCGCTCAGCAGCC
This sequence comes from Trueperella sp., assembly GCF_043424875.1. Taxonomy (NCBI): domain Bacteria; kingdom Bacillati; phylum Actinomycetota; class Actinomycetes; order Actinomycetales; family Actinomycetaceae; genus Trueperella; species Trueperella sp. The sequence continues at coordinate 11,909 of NZ_JBHWPL010000039.1, forward strand.
TGAGGTCTTCGAACTCAAGCAGCCTGTCAAGTAACCCTGGCCAGAATTTTATTGAAGGAGAACCGTGGCAGAGACCACCGTCGAAACTGAAGAGCTTGAAGATGTGAGCTCGTACACCACCGAGACTGCAGAGGAGCAGAGCGGCCAGGGTACGTCCCTGACCGCTCCTGGTGCA